>NZ_JAPSIW010000615.1 GCF_031178505.1 Streptomyces sp.
CCGCCCAGTCCGCGATCGACACGTTCATCTCCGCGTTCAATGCCTCGGACGACGGCTACGTGGCTGGGCTGCTTCCCAGGCCCTTACCTCGAACGTGGTTCTCTGGGACTCGCGGGGCTGGAGTGAGGGCATCGAGGCGGTGGAACGGTTCGTGCTGGACATCCGGCGCCACCCGGCGGGGACTGGCACGATGGTGCGGCGCCTTGGTCGTCAGTCCGTCCAGGAACGCCTGCGCGGCCTGGACCACCTTGTCGGTGGAAACGTCCGTGGAGTGCATGGAGAACCGGTCGTTGATGATCACCGGTGATTGGGCCGACAGTGCTCGAAGCAAGGCCCACAGTGGCTACTGGAGCGGATCACGTCCCCTGCTGACCGTCACGATCGGCGTGACCGGGACGCACGTCGACGTCGCCAGTTTCAGTCCCTTCCTGCCGTACGGCTGTTCCTCGGTCGGGACAGCGACAGGCATGTTCTTCGCCTTCGCTGCTGGGAAGCGGTCAGTCATCTCTCGGCAGAGTTCCGCGATCCCGAACGTGACCTCCCGCGGGCCACGCTGCTCGCCTGGTGCATCGTCACCGTTCTCTGCCTGGGGCTTGCCGTTGTCACCGTCGGAGTGCTCGGGGCCAGCGCCGGGTCCCCTACCACCCCTCTCGCTCTGCTCCTTGAGGTGGGGTTCGGCACCCCCGCGCGCCCGGCGGCCGCGGCCGTCGCCCTGCTGCTGACGTTCGGCGCCGTCAACGCCTACCTGGCCAGCGGAGCTCGCATGGGCGAGTCACTGGCGCAGCAGGGGCGCCATGCCTGGCTGGCTCGGCGCCCGACCGGCCACGGCAGCGGGGGTGCCGCGACGCAGCCTTAGCGTTTCGCGCTCGCGTCGGCCGCAATGATCGTTGCCGCCGCCGGTGGGCTCATCGGCTTGGAAACCCTGCTGCGCGCAACCTCTGCGTGCCTGGCCGCCGTCACCTTGGCCGGACTGGCCTCAGCCGCTGTCCTGTTGTGGAGCCAGCCCTCCCTGCGCGCCGGCGTTGCCGTCAGTTGTGTAGTGATCGTCGCCGTGCTCGCCTTCTGCGGACCGTTCCTCTTGGTGCCCGCCGTACTGGCCGCAGCCGCCGTGGCCTACCGCCTCACCGACGCCGCTTGGACGGAACGGACCCGGGCGTCGGCGAGAGACCGTGCCGCGTGAGCGCGGTCTCGGGCCGTTGTACCCGCCGTTGACAAGAGACTCGGGCGTGCGTCAGTTTGGCTTGACAGCGTGCAGGACCTGCAGGCCGCGCGGGCCCACGGCGTGGTGACGGACCTCGAGACCGGACGCCGTGCACTGGTCGGTCAGCCACTGGGGTGCCAGGCGGAGCTTGGGATAGCTGCTGGCTGTGAGGTTCCAGGCTCCGTCCTGTCGCGTGTGCAGAAGATCGTTGACCTGGACCGTGTCGTCGTCGACGTACTCGAGGAAGCACGTGAGGATCCGATCAGCGGTGCTGCGGACCGGGATGAAGCGGTCCGGGCCGGTCAGTTCGCCGGTCAGGTCGCGGTAGGTGGCAACGAAGCTCCCGCCGGGGCGCATCGCCCGGGCAGTGTCGGTGAGCAGGTTCTGTACGTCGCTCCGGCTGGGCAGGTGGGGCAGGGTATCGCCCATGCACACGACGGCTGTGAGTGATCCCGGAGTACTGAGGCGGGGCAGGATGCCCCGGATATCGCCGTGCACCGGGCGGACAGCCTGGATGAGCTCGGCGCGGCGGGCGTTCGAGGCGAGTTCGTCAAGAAGGTGCTTGCTGGTGTCGACGGCCGTCACGGATGTGTAGCCGAGCCGGGCCAGCGCCAGGCTCTGCGGACCGGGACCGCAGCCGAGGTCGACCGCGGCCGCCTCCGCTCCCGGCCGGGCGGCCAGCCCGAGGCCACCCAGGAGTTCACATTGAGCTGCTGCCACGCTCTCCACATCTCCGCCGAGCATCCAGGTGTAGTGCTCGGCCAGGAGACGATCGTAGTGGTCGGTGGCGGTGGACATGGTGATCTCCTTGCGGAGGGGCGGGTTGAGGTAGCTCGGCCGACCGGTCGCGCCTGGTCTGAGCGGCGGCCGGACGCGACCGGCGGCACACACGCCGTGCCGGCGTTGCTCGAGAGGACAGGTGCTGAATGCTGCGCGTCTATTCCTCGAGGGCTTCGCGACCCTGGTCCATTCCGAGCGCGGACTTGCCCGTCTGCACCCAGGCGGCGAGATCGGCGAGGTACACGGTGCCCAGCGCGGATTCCAGTGCCTTGCCGAGGGCCGCCCGGTAGGTGGGCGTCGTCTCGGCGTAACGCTGGCGTCCGGCTGGCGTGATGGCGGTGGTGACCGCCCGGCCGTCGCCGTCCTCCGGGGACCGCTGGGCCAGCCCGCGTTGCTCCAGCCGGCCGACGAGGCGGGTCACGGTGCTGTCCTTGAAGCCGATGCGTTCGGCCAGCTCCCCCATGCGCAGGGCGGGACCGCTCTCCGGACGGCTCAGTGCGCACAGGGCGCGGTACTCCGAGAGCGGCAGGCCGTGCCCGTACTGCAGCGCTTCGTCCAACTCCTTCTCCACACGCCCCAGCAGCCGCACGGCCATGCACCAGCGTTCGTCCTGAGCATCGTCCGCCAGGCGGCGCGCATCTCGGGTCTTCTGTTTCTCAGTCATCGACAGCAAACTATCTGCTTGTCGTAGCAAATAAAAGGGGCGTACCGTCCTCGACGACATTGATCAACACCACGCCCAGGGGGGCCTCGATGAGCAGTGCCACGGTGAACGACGCCACGCTCCACTACCACGACATCGGCCCGAAGACCGGCCTTCCCGTCCTCCTGATCCACGGCCACCCCTTCAACCGGTCCCTGTGGTTGCCGCAGGCGGCGGCGCTCGCCGGGGCCGGGCACCGTGTCATTACGCCTGACCTGCGCGGTTACGGGGACAGCTCGGTGTCGGAGGGCCCGGTGTATCTCAGCGATTTCGCCGACGACCTCGCCGGGATCCTGGACCACCTCGGCATCGAAGAGGCCGTGGTCGGTGGCGTATCGATGGGAGGGCAGATCGCCATGGAGATGCAGCGCAGCCATGCCGGACGCGTGCGCGCCCTCCTCCTGTCGGACACCTCGGCCCCCGCCGAGACGCCTGAGGGCAAGGCATTCCGTAACCGGCTGGCCGACCGTCTCCTGGCCGAGGGCATGGACGGCTACGCGGACGAGGTGATCGATAAGATGCTCGCAGCCTACAACGTCACCGCCATGCCCGATGTCGCCGACCGCGTCCTGCGCATGATGCGCACCACCGACCCGCGCGGCGCCGCCGCGGCCCTGCGCGGCCGCGCCGAACGTCCCGACTACCGGGACACTCTCGCCGCCACACGCTGTCCGGTCCTCATCGTCGTCGGCGCCGACGACGTCTACACCCCGATCGCCGAAGCCGAAGCCCTCCACCAGCTCGTTCCGCACGCCACTCTGAGCGTCATCGAGCAGGCAGGGCATCTCCCGGGCGCCGAGCAGCCCGTGCACTTCAACGCGACCCTGCTGGACTTCCTCGGTACGCAGATACCCCACTCCATGGCGCGCTCTGCGGGCTGACGCAGGAACAGGGCGTCGGCAAGGCTGCCCTGTCTCAGGGAAATCTTGAAACGATCTTCAGTGAGTCCCGGACTGTGTGAATGCACCGGTCGGGCACTCCTCCGACACCTGAGTCCACAGAAGTCGGGGGGCGCCCGTTCTTCCCCTGGCATTTGCCTGTCACCGGGGCGGCTGTCTTCACCGGGTGCCGGGCAGGAGCAGCGCTGGACTCAATCCTCGACAGTGTCCAGATCGCGCAGGGGACGGATTTCGCCGGGCAGGTCGGGAAGCTGGAAGCTGAGGCGGTCGCGCTCCGGCGGTGCCCCTCATGCCGCCGGAGCGGCGATCACAGGGTCTTGCGGGCACTACCGTCGGCGTTGTCGAGCAGTTCCTTGATGAGTTATTCGGTCGCCGTCTCGAGGGAGCAGTCGAGTTCCCGGTTGATGTGTTGGGTGCCGCGTACGAGGGAGAGCGCCTTCTCCAGGTCGGGCAGGCTGGTGGGGCCTGTGGGCAGGGCGTGTTCGGCGAGTTGCTGGAAGCGGGTCCAGTCGCAGCGTACGGCGGGGGAGAGGCGATAGGGGTCCTGTCCGCTCTTGCGGCGCGGCACGTAGGGGTTGCAGTCGGGGTCGTTGCCCAGCGAGCGGCGGGCCTGGACGAGCAGAGCCCGGGGCGGGCGGGGCCGGCAGGGGGCGGTGATCATTACTTTGCCGACGC
>NZ_JAPSIW010000616.1 GCF_031178505.1 Streptomyces sp.
TACCCGGGCGGACGAACCGACACACCCCGCCGGGCGCCGGGCTCGGCCACCGGCTTCGCCCTTGGCCCCTGACCGTGACGACCTGGTGATGTCGACGAAGGCGGGGCCGTTGCCCGGACCGAACGGTGTGCCGAGCGGGCGGGCGACGGCCGATCGCGGTGAACGGGTTGCCGTCGCCTCCTGGTCAGCCGTCCGCTTGGCCCGGTTGCCCGTCCGTGCCTCCCGCGCCGGGTGAGCGCAGGTGGAGGACGACGGCCGCCGTGCCGAGAGCCGGCACGTCGACGGGGACGGCACGGTCCGGCTCCGGAGTCACGTCGTGCGTGGCCGAGCCCAGGTAATTGGTGCGGACGGCGCGCGCGACGGCGAAGGGGGTGCGCAAACGGCAGGTGACGGGGACGTCGGCGACCGACTGGAGGCGCACCATGAGTCTGCCGCTCTCGGGGACGGTCAGGCCGACCAGCCGTACCCGGGTGTCGTCCAGAGTCACGAACTGGGCCTGGGCCGGGGCCTCCGTCCCGGCCGCGGCGCGGGCACGGACCGGAACGATGGGGTGGCCGGTGATCGCGGCGGTCCGTACGCCGAGTTCGTCGGCGTGGGTCGTGTCGCCCTCCGTGGTGGTGCCGAACCCGACGCTGTAGCGGAAGACGTGGTCGAAGGCCTGTCGGGCGGGGAAGTTGGTGTCCCAGATGTTGTTGTGCACCCAGGAGAAGACCGTCGCCGGCTCCTCCCGTGGCAGCGACTGCGGGTAAGGGGCGTACGGAATCGCGATCCCCCCGAGCTGCACGAGCGGGGCGTCCGCCGTCGCCAGTGCGACGTGCCGGGTGCCGTCGCTCAGACTGATCCAGCGGCGGACGGCCCGCATGTGCGCTGCCGACCCCGGAACGGTCTCCCTGTCGGTGCCCAGGACGCCGCCCGTGGCTTCCGTGTGTACGGCGGGGTCGTCGAGGGCGAAGGGGAAGGCGAAGAAGGCGCTCTCCTTCGTCAGGGTCGCGTTCTTGTCGATGCGGTTCTCCATGTCGACGCGTGCCGCGTGGTGCGGAAGGTGAATCCGTACGCGGAGCCGACGGGTGCCGGCCGGGGCGCATTCGTAGACGACGGTCTGCCCGGTGGCGTCCGTGGTGCGGTCGACGAGTGCCGCGGGCGGGGCGGTGCTGCGTGAGGCGAGCAGGTGCATCGAGTCGTCGGCCACGGTCTTGCTGGACTGGTGGTTGAACGCGCCGGCCGTGGCGTACTCGTCGTAGACGTAACCGTTGAAGCCGACGGCCGCGTCCTGGCGGACCATCTCGCGGCCGGTGGCCTTGTCGACGATGGAGGAGATGCACGCCTCGCGCAGGTCCACGGTCACGCGCAGGTGGTCGTTCTCCAGGACGGTGTCCTCGACGGCCGGCCCCGACGTGTCCTCGCCCCGGACCGAGGACACGTCGGCCGTGACGATGTCCAGGCGCACGGCTCCGCAGGCCGGCACGTTCGTGACGGGTACGTGCAGGAAGCGGCCGGCCGCGCGGTGGCGCTCGTTGGTCTGGGCCTCCTCGGAGAAGGGCAGGGGTGCGCCGGTGCGGGCGTCGAGGACCTGGACCGGCTCGCCGAGCGCCACTGTGCTCTCCGGAAGGAAGAGCCGAACCGTTTCGCTCCGCGGCCAGCTGCAGGTGTTCACGGCGTAGAAGGAGGCCGCCGCGTCGTCGGCGGGGGCGAGGGCTTCCCCGAGCAGGGCGCAGGCGGCGTCCAGGAGTGTCTCGGCGTCGTCGTGCGCGCGCATGGCCTGGGAGTACTTCCAGTGCCACTGCTTCTCGCCGGACCCGTGGCCGTGGTCCCCGTGGGTCCAGGGGTCGCCGGCGCCCCAGGTGTGTTCGTTGAACAACGACGCGGCCCGGTAGACGTCCGGTGCGCTCTTGGTGACGGCCGTGCTGCCGGGTACGCCCATCAGGTGGGCGTACCCGGCCACGGTCTGCGCCTCGGCGAGGGCGGCCTGCCCGCGTCGCGTGGCGGACAGCGGGACGGCGCCGGCACCGACGCCGTCGACCCACCAGTCGCTCCAGTCGCCGCGGTAGGTCTCCAGACGGTCACCGACGCGCTTCTCGGCCTCCTCGAAGAAGTCCTGGTTGCGGGAGGCGCGCAGCTGCGGGTACGCCCACTGGTCGTTCCAGCGGCGCACCGTGTCGGAGATGATGCGGCGCGGGGGGCCGTTGTCCGCGAACTTGCCCAGCACCCGCAGGTGCAGCACGTCCCAGGGGTAGGGGTCGGCGGTGTCGGGCAGGTCGAGGGCGGGGAAGCCGGGGATCCCTGGTCCCTGGTGGGGGTAGGGGTACCGGGCGAGGGCGCTGAGGTAGGCGGGCAGCAGGTCGTCGACGTGGTCGTAGGACTCGTCGAAGCCGAGGATCGAGCCCTCCATGTAGGCCAGGCCGTGCGGGGTGTCCGTCCGCCAGACCAGGACGCTGTTCCCGCTGGGCGCCTGCCAGCGGAACAGGCGGGGGAGGTGTTCCCCGCCGACGAGGTGGGGCACGGCGCGGCCGGCCCAGTTGTGCGCCACGGACAGGTAGCGGATGCCGTTGTCCGCGAGGACGTCGGGCAGGCCCACGACCTGGCCGGGCACGTCCGTCTGCATGGCGGTGGTGATGTCGATGCCGTGCCGGTCGCGCAACTCGGTGACGGGGCGCAGCAGTTCGTGCAGTTCGTCGGTCGAGCAGGTCTCGGTGTGGAGGTTGAACGGCATGGCCGTGAGCTCGACGCGTCCCTCACGCACCCGGTCGAGGAACGTGTCCACCTGGCGCCGGGGACGGTTGGCCCGCCAGTCCTGGAAGGAGTGGAACCCTTCGACGGCCCAGCGGAACCGGGCCGGGTCGGGCCAGTCGTCGGTGTCCCGGCAGAGTTCGAGGAGCGAGTCGAGGTAGGCGCGGCTCTCGGCCATCACCCGGCCCTGCGGGTCGGTGTAGCCGATGTCCAGGTGGGAGTGCTGCACCAGGTGCAGCGTCCAGTGACGCTGCGGGCGCGCCTCGAAGGCGAGCCTGGTGCCCTCTTCGAGTTCCGGAAGCTCGATGAGCAAGGGGGTGGGTGCGTCGACCTCCGGGACCAGGAGGCGGGTGTCGCCTCCCGGGCCCGGTATGACCTCGCAGTGGACGGTGGAGCCGCCGGTGGTGGTGACGCGGGCCCTGGTGACGCGCGGGTGCGGGCCGGGGCTGCCGGGACGGCTCGCCCGCAGCCGGACGGACTGAAGCAGTCCGCCCCTCCCGTCGCGGCGCAGCAGGGGCTCTCCCGACATCCGCACCCGCAGGCCCCCGAGGCCGGCGGTGGTGGCCACGCGCTCCTTCAGGATGTCTCGGGCGATGTCGGAGTCCCACCAGGACGGCCGGGTCAGCGGTGGCTTGGGCATGGTGCGTGAGGTCCTTCGTGTCGAGGTCGGAGTGGTGCGGTGGGCCGCGTCAGGAGTGCTGGTGGGTGGCGTGGGCGAGGGTGGCGAAGATCTGGACCATGGCCGACTGGTTGAGGGTCGCGGCCGGGGCCGCGGGGTCGTAGTCCCCGCCGTTGGAGGGCTGGAAGCGGAAGAGGCCGGTGGAGGCGTCCCGGTTGGTCCTGTACGTACCGTCGGCGTAGGCACTCATCGCCTGCAGACGGGCGGGGTCGGGGCGGAGGGCGTCCAGGTCGAGGAGGTCCTTGAAGTAGAAGGCGTTGAAGACGGCCGGCTGGTCGTGCAGGCGGTCGCCCGTGCTCCAGTACGCCAGGGAGCCGCGGGCGTCCTCCACCGCCTTCTGCAGGTACCCGGCGTTCCCGGTGCCCCGGTAGAGCGCGGTGGCGGTACCGATCATGGCGCCCGAGTTGTACGTCCACAGCGTCTCGTTGGTGCTGCCGTCGTCGCCGCGGTCGTTGACGTACAGACCGGGCGCCTTGCGCATGCACGAGTACACCCAGCCGTACCACTGCTCCGCCTTGTCGAGGTGGGCGCGGTCACGGGTGTGCTCGTAGAGGCGGGCGGCGAGTTGGGCCGACAGGGCGGTGACGTTGGTTGCCCGGATGTTGTTGTTCGGCGAGTCGTACCAGTCCATGCCGCCGGGGCACGCCTTGCCGGTGTCGTCGTCCCAGGCCCGTGAGACGACGGGCACGACCCGTTCGGCCCGCTTCAGGAAGCGTTCGTCGCCGGTGGCCTCGTACTGGTCGAGCTGGGTGAGAGCGACCACGGCGTTGTCGTCGTAGTACACGTCGCCGCCCGTCCCCAGGGGGGCGGGAAGGTACGACTCGTAGCCCGGGCGCTCGCCGGAGGTGTA
>NZ_JAPSIW010000617.1 GCF_031178505.1 Streptomyces sp.
TGTGCATGTAGCGCTTGCGGGTCACCGGGGAGAGGGTGTCCAGCTGCTGCTCCATGCGGAGCATGTTGAGGGTGGTGACGCCCAGGATCTGGGTCTCGCCACGCTCGAACAGGGCGGAGCCGTGCACGCGCGGGATGGCCTCGACCTCGGCGGCGAGCGTACGGATGTCCGTGATGCCGCGGCCGTCGATGCGGACCTTGTCCTTGATGATCCGCTCGCGGACCAGCTTCTTGGTCAGCGCGCGGTAGGCGCCCGAGATCTCCTTCTCGCGGCCCTCGAAGGCCGGGAGGAGCTTCTCGGCGGCGAGCTCCTTGATGCGGTCGAGCTCGGCCTCGCGCTCCTGCTTGCCGGCGATGGTGAGCGCCTGCGCGAGCTCGCTCCTGACCGCGGCGGTGAGCGCCTCCAGGACGTCGTCCTGGTAGTCGAGGAAGACCGGGAACTCGCCGGTGGGCTTGGCGGCCTTGGCGGCGAGGTCCGACTGGGCCTTGCAGAGGACCTTGATGAAGGGCTTCGCGGCCTCGAGACCGGCGGCGACGACCTCCTCGGTCGGCGCCTCGGCGCCGCCCTTGACGAGCTCGATGGTCTTCTCGGTGGCCTCGGCCTCGACCATCATGATCGCGACGTCGCCGTCCTCCAGGACGCGCCCGGCGACGACCATGTCGAAGACGGCGTCCTCGAGCTCGGTGTGCGTCGGGAAGGCGACCCACTGGCCCTTGATCAGGGCGACACGGGTGCCGCCGATGGGGCCGGAGAAGGGCAGGCCGGCCAGCTGCGTGGAGCAGGAGGCGGCGTTGATGGCGACCACGTCGTAGAGGTGGTCGGGGTTGAGCGCCATGATCGTCTCGACGATCTGGATCTCGTTGCGCAGGCCCTTCTTGAAGGAGGGGCGCAGCGGGCGGTCGATCAGGCGGCAGGTGAGGACCGCGTCCTCGGACGGCCGGCCCTCGCGGCGGAAGAAGGAGCCGGGGATCTTGCCGGCCGCGTACATCCGCTCCTCGACGTCGACCGTCAGGGGGAAGAAGTCCAGCTGGTCCTTCGGCTTCTTCGAAGCGGTGGTGGCCGAGAGGACCATCGTGTCGTCGTCCAGGTAGGCGACGGCGGAACCGGCGGCCTGCTTGGCGAGGCGGCCGGTCTCGAAGCGGATGGTGCGGGTGCCGAAGGCGCCGTTGTCGATGACGGCCTCGGCGTAGTGGGTCTCGTTCTCCACTATGGGTTTCTCCTACGTGTTCGTCTTTGCGCCCGCCGGCCCGTGTGGCCGGTGAACGGTGGCGACGAGGCCGGAGAGGCACGCCTCTGTTGCGGGCCGGTCTTCGATCGAAGCACCCGGGTACGTGTCCGGGGGCCACTACCGAGGACCGGCGGTGCGCGCAGGCGGCTCGGCGCTCGTCGTATGGGGTTGTGCGTCCAGCCTAAGTGCCGGTGCGCACTTTGCGCACGTACAGCAAAGGGAGCGGCCCCCTGAATGTGGGAACCGCTCCCTTCACGCGACTTACTTGGCGCCGCCGGCCGCGCCGCGGCGGATGCCGAGGCGGTCGACCAGCGTACGGAAGCGCTGGATGTCCTTCTTGGCCAGGTACTGCAGCAGGCGGCGGCGCTGGCCGACCAGGATCAGCAGACCACGGCGGGAGTGGTGGTCGTGCTTGTGGGTCTTGAGGTGCTCGGTCAGGTCCGAGATGCGGCGGGACAGCATGGCGACCTGGACCTCGGGGGAGCCGGTGTCGCCCTCCTTGGTGCCGAACTCGGCCATGATCTGCTTCTTGACGGCGGCGTCGAGAGCCACGCGGATCTCCTCTTGGTTCGCGCGCCCGCGAGTGCCCCTGGTCTAGGTCTCAGGGGAAGCTTCCGTGACTCGACGGGCGAAGGTCCGATGAGCGCAGCTTCCAGGGCCTGAGAAGGCTTCCGGGAGCGCGTACACAAACGGCCGTCACACAGCGTACCAGTTCGGCGGAGCGGTCCGGGACGGGGCGGCGGCCGGGGGCCCCGTCCTCCGTCGCGCCGGCTACTTGCTGGTCAGGGAGCGGACCGCGCTGTAGACGTCCAGGACGGCGAGGCAGAGCGGGACCAGGGAGAGCAGGACGAAGCCCTCGGCGAGGTCGAGGAGGCGGCCCCAGAAGGGCGAGAGGCCCTTCTTCGGGATGATCAGGCCGATCGCGGTGATCAGGGCGGCGCCGGCGGCGACGGAGGCGGCGAGCCAGATCGTGCGGATGTCGAGGCCGCCGCGGTCCCCGTACATCAGGAACTCCTTGACGAGGTCGGCCGGCGGGTTCAGGGAGAGGCCGAGGACGAGCAGCGCGATGGCGGCGATGCCGGCGACGAGGACGCAGGCGACCTGCGAGGTGTAGCGGAAGAGGCGGGCGCGCAGCAGCATCGCGAGGCCGGCGGCGAGGGCGAGGAGCTGGCCCCAGACGTTCCCGGCGAAGCCGAGGACGGCGGCGGAGCCGACGACGACGGCCGCGCAGCCGCCGACGAGGCCGAGGAGCATCTCGTGGCCGCGGCGGGCCTGGAGCGCGATGCGCTCGCCGTCCACGGCCCGGTCCTCCTCGTCGTTGGCCCGGGTCTCGCCGAGGAACTCCTCGTCGGCGGCGCTGCGCGGGGAGGCGTACCCGATGGGGAGGCGGGCGAAGCGGGCGGAGAGGCCGGGCAGGAAGGCGACGAGGCCGATGGCGACGGGGGCGCAGACGGCGGCGGTCTCGGTGGCGGTGGCCTCGGTGACGATCATGAGGAAGGTCGCGAGGGTGCCGACGGTGGCGAGGAAGGTGGCGGCGACGAAGGGGGCGTCGCCGCTGGGGGTGAGCGCGACCAGGGCCACGGAGGCGACCAGGACGGTGACGCAGCCGAGGAGGAACTGGAGGCGGCCGGGGCCCTGGCCGGGGTCGGGGCCGATGATGCCCGAGCCGGCGATGAGCAGCAGGGGCAGGGCGCCGAGGCCGAGGGCGACGGCGGTGGTCCGGTCGCCGTAGACGCGGGCGCGGACCCCGGCGAAGGCGGTGAGCAGGAGGCCGGCGGCGCCCGCGATGACGCCGGGGAGGCTGTGCATGTCGTGGCGGACGGGGTCGGCGAACCAGAGGACGAAGCCCATGAGGACCAGCAGGAGCACGCCGCCGAGGAGTCCGGCGCCGCGCAGCAGGTCGTCGCTCCACAGGTGCCGGTCGCGGGTGACGGCGGAGGCGACGGCGTCGGAGACGTCGTCGAAGACGGCGGGCGGCAGGGACTGGGCGAAGGGGCGCAGGGAGAGCACCTCGCCGTCGAGGACCTGCTGGGCGGCGAGGGTGCGGGCGCCGTCGAGGACGGAGCCGTCCCGGCGGACGAGGTGGTAGCCGGTGGGGTCGCCGGCGGCCTGGGTCTGCCCGGTGAGCCGGAGGATCTCGGGGTAGACGTCGGCGACGGCGATGTCCTCCGGGAGCGCGACGTCGATGCGGCTGTCCGGCGCCACGACGGTGACTCGGCAGAAGCCGGTCGCTGCGGTCGTACTCACGTGTGTGGACCCCCTGATTCGCGGTTGCGCACGATGCGCGCGCCACCCTACCGGGGACGGCCGGCGGGGGCTGCACGTAGGATCTCCGTCCCATGGGGGAAGTCCGCGTGCCCGGCTGCCGACAGGGGTGGCGCCGCGGCAGCTCCCGCCACGAGCCCGCCTCCAACGAGGGATTGATGCGCCGGTGAGCCAGATCGTCGTCAAACGCCCGCCGAGGTCCCTTCCTCCGGAAGTGCCCAGCGAGGAACTGGTCCTGGAGCCTCCGCCGGAACTCCCGCGGGGGCAGCAGGAGTCGGCGCTGATGCAGCTCCTGCCGATGCTCGGCATGGGTTCGTCGGTCGTCTTCTTCTTCATGACGCCGTCGCCGATCATGCGGATCATGGGCGTGCTGATGCTGGCGTCGACGGTCGCGATGGCCATCGCCCAGTTCGTCAGATTCCGTCGCGGTACGCAGGGGCAAATGGCCGATGTCCGCCGCGACTACCTCAAATACCTCGCCCAGACCCGGCGTACGGTGCGGCGGACGGCGCGCCGGCAGCGGGACGCGCAGCTGTATCTGCACCCGGCTCCGGAGCAGTTGTGGTCGGTGGTGGCCGAGGGGTCGCGGCTGTGGGAGCGCAGGGTCGGCGACCACGACTTCGGGCAGGCGCGGATCGGGCTCGGGGCGCAGCAGCTCGCGACGCCGCTGGTGGCACCGGACACGGCTCCGGTGGACGAGCTGGAGCCGCTGTGCGCGGGTGCGATGCAGCAGTTCCTGGCGGTGCACGGGACGCTGGACGG
>NZ_JAPSIW010000618.1 GCF_031178505.1 Streptomyces sp.
GTTCCTGACCTGGCGTTTCGCTCCCAAGTCGAAAAGTCTCCCGAATCCCTCCAGACTGGTCGGAGCGTGATGTTCCGGCTACTGCCGGGGAGGAGGTACGGACATGCGCGTGATATCCAGCGGCTTCGCCGCGTTCGCCTCGGTCGCCGCCCTGCTCGCCGGGCTCGCCGTCGCCGCCGAGGTCCGCGCCGCCCCCGCCCCGGCCGGGAACCTGTCCGCCGCCGCGACCGTACCCACGGGGGAGTCCGCGCGGGCCGGGAAGCCGGCGGGGGAGACCGTGCGGGCCGGGGAGCCGGTCGAAGGGCTCGTACCGGCCCGGATGGGCGGCGGGGCCGGGAAGCCCGCGGGCGAGGAGCCCGAGAACTTCGGCGCCTCCTGCCGCACGGTCGTCCAGGGGTCCCGCGTCACCGCCTACTGCCGCAACCCGTACCCGGTGACCGACCGGGTCCGCCTCCACGTCGAGTGCGCGCGGTGGTGGGACCTCGACGCCGACAGCGCCCCCGTCGACGTGGCCCCCACCGACTACGCCCGGGTCACCGCGCGCTGCTGGAAGGAGGTCGCGGCCGCCTGGCTCACCCACGAGCCGGTGGATCCGCCTCCCGCGCGGGACTCCTCAGGCACATGAACGGATAACCGGCCGCCTCCGTGGCGGCCCGCTCCGCGTCCCCGTCCCGGATCGCGTCGACGAGCCGCGCGTGGTCCATGTGGTTCTCCGGCCGCAGCTCCTGCCCCACGTCGTCGCGCAGCCAGTCCCGCAGCACATCGCCCAGGTCCGCGTACAGCTCGGTGAGCACCTCGTTCCCGGACGCGGCGACCACCGCGTGGTGGAAGGCCGCGTCCGCCGTCACGAACCGCTCCGCGTCCCCGGACTCCCAGGCCTCCTCCCGCCGTACGAGCAGGGCGTCGAGCTGCTTGAGGTCCCGCTCCGAGCGCCGCAGGGCCGCGAACCGGGCCGCCGCCGACTCCAGCGTCGACCGCAGCTCGGCCACGTGCCGGGGGTCGGAGCCGGCGAAGCGCCGGTGCATGACGCCGGCGAGTTCGCTGGTGGCGACGACGTACGTCCCCGAACCCTGCCGGATGTCGAGCAGACCGTTGTGGGCGAGGGCCCGGACCGCCTCCCGGACGGTGTTGCGGGCGACGCCCAGCTGCTCGACCAGTTCGGGCTCGGTCGGGATCCGGGAACCCACCGGCCACTCGCCGGAGGTGATCTGGTTCCGCAGCTCGGCGATCACCTGATCGGAGAGTCCCGTGCGGCGGGGATGGCCGAGGGCCATTGGAGCACCGTCCCATTCGTTCGAGATTGGACAACCAATCATCCCATGATTCTATGATGGTTCCATGCCAGACGAGCCGAAGACCCTCGACCCCACCACGCGGCCGGCCGCGATCCCCGCACCCGCCCCGGCACCCGGGACCACCGCCGGCTCGACCGGAAGCCTGACCTCCGCCGAGGTCGCCCCCGCCCCGGAACAGGCGGAGCAGCCCCGGCCCGCCCCCGCCGCCCGGCGCTGGACCCTGGGCCTCGTCACCGTCGGACTCGTCCTGGCCGCGTTCAACCTGCGCCCCGCCATCACCAGCCTCGGCGCCCTCCTCGAAGAGGTCAGCGCGAACCTCCACATGAGCGGCACGGTGGCCGGAGTCCTCACCTCCGTCCCCCCGCTCTGCTTCGCGGTCTTCGGCATCACCGCGCCCCGCCTCGCCCGCCGCTTCGGTCCGGCCGCCGTCGTGTGCGCCGGCATGGCCGCGATCTTCGCCGGCCTCGCACTCCGGCCCCTCGCCACCGGCACCGCCGCCTTCCTCGCCGCCAGCGCGCTCGCCCTCATGGGCATCGCCGTCAGCAACGTCCTGATGCCGGTCATCGTCAAGCGGTACTTCCCCGACCGCATCGGCTCCATGACGGGCCTGTACTCGATGGCGCTCGCCCTCGGCACCTCCGTCGCCGCGGCGGCCACCGTCCCGATGACCGACGCCCTCGGCGGCGACTGGCGCCTCGGCCTCGGCGTCTGGGCCGCCCTCGCGGCCCTCGCCGTCCTGCCCTGGCTCCCCGTCCTGCGCGACCGTGACCCGGCCGGGGGACGGCGCGGGGATCGTACGGGGGAGAGCGGTACGGCTTCCAGCGGTGCGGCGGCGGACCCGGGCCCGGAGCCCGCAGCGGACGCGGGACCCGAGTCGGGCCGGGGTGCGGCGCCGGGCCCGGGTACGGCCCCGGACCGGGGTACGACCCCGACCCCGGGTGCCCGTGCCGATTCCGGTGCCGCGCGGGAGGTGCGGCGCGCGGACGCCGCCCGCACCGCCAGGGTCACCGCGGAGGCCCCCGCGCCCCGCGTCACCCGCTCCCGCACCGCCTGGGCGCTCGGCTGCTTCTTCGGCCTCCAGGCCACCGGCGCCTACATCACGATGGGCTGGATGCCGCAGATCTTCCGCGACGCCGGCGTCCCCGCCTCCACCGCCGGCGTGCTCCTCGCCGTCACCATGGTCATGGGCGTCCCGCTGGCCTTCGTCATCCCGCGCCTCGCGACCCGGATGCGGACCCAGGGGCCCATCGTCGTCGCCCTCGGCACCTGCGGCCTCGCCGGCTACACCGGCCTCCTCCTCGCCCCGGCCGCCGGAGCCTGGCTCTGGGCGCTGCTCCTCGGCGTCTCCAACTGCTCCTTCCCGCTCGCCCTCACCATGATCGGCATGCGCTCGCGGACCGGTGCCGGAGTCGTCCGCCTCTCCGCCTTCGCGCAGAGCGTCGGCTACCTCATCTCCATCCCCGGGCCCCTCCTCGTGGGCGTGCTCTACCAGCACAGCGGCGGCTGGGGCCTGCCGATCGCCCTCATGGGCGGCCTCATGGTGCCCCAGATGCTCGTCGGCATCCTCGCCGGACGGGACCGGACCGTCGAGGACGAGTGCTGAGATGCGAGACTGGGCCCATGCCAGTCCTCGAACCCAACCCCCAGAACGGCCAGAAGAAGCTGCTCGTCGTGCTCGGCGCGATGCTCGGCATCACGGTCCTCATCGCCGTCGTCGCCACCCTCGCCTCCCCCTGACCGGGGGACCCGCGGGGGCTGTCCCCCCTGTCCCCTAGGGGGCGCGTCTCAGGGACACATGGGTGGATCACCCGATGGGCCGGTGCGCCCGCGATCCCTACGGTGGAGACACCGCGGAAAGCGGATTCCCACCACCCCTCGGAGGCGGCCGTGCCGACGCGCTCCCACAGCAGTGACCCCACCCCGTCCGCGGGCGTCGACACCCGGCTGCCCTGGTGGGCCCTCGCCCTGCCGGTGGCCGCCTTCACCACTCTCCTGCTCCTCGTGTCCGGGCCGGGCGAGACCCACGCGGCCTCCGGCGAAGCGGGGGTCGAGCGGGTCCTGGAACGCGTCCAGCAAACGCTCTCTCTCCGAGTCAACGGAGCCTGATTCGTGCGAAGCTGGGGACCATGAGCGTCGAAACACCCCGCAGGATCGTGCTGCTCCGGCACGCGAAGGCAGACTGGCCCCAGGTGTCCGACCACGAGCGGCCGCTCGCCGAGCGCGGACGCCAGGACGCCCCCGTCGCGGGCCGCCGGCTCGCCGACGCCGGCCACCGCTTCGACCTGGCCCTCTGCTCGACCGCCGCCAGAACCCGCGAGACGTGGAAGCTGGCCGTGCACGAGCTTCCCGAGCGCCCGAAGACCGTCTACGAGGAGCGGATGTACGAGGCCTCGCTCGGCGAGCTCATCGCCCTGCTCAACGAGGTCCAGGACGACGTCCACGACCTGCTGCTCATCGGACACAATCCCGGCATGCACGCCCTCGCCGACGCCCTGTCCGGTGAGGCCGAGGGAGACCTGCTGGCCCGCATGAACCGCAGCGGCTTCCCGACCGCCGCCTTCGCCGTGGTCACCTTCGAGGGCACCTGGAAGTCGGTGGAGCACGGCGTGGGGCGCCTCGTGGACTTCTGGGCCCCCCACGCCTGACCCCTGCCCCCACCGCCCCCTGCTCCGCCCGGCCGGGCCCGCCGCCGTGCCCGTACGGTCCCCCGACCCGTACGGCAGACTTCCGGCCCGTACGCGAAGGGGCCCGGCCGCCTTCCGGCGGGCGGGCCCCTTTTACACGCTCCGCTCCGGCGCTCAGTGCGAGGGCACCTCGCCGCCGTCCGCGGCCTCGACCTCCTCGCGGGTGATCCCCAGCAGGTAGAGCACCGTGTCCAGGAACGGCACGTTCACCGCCGTGTGCGCGGCCTCCCGCACCACCGGCTTGGCGTTGAACGCCACCCCGA
>NZ_JAPSIW010000619.1 GCF_031178505.1 Streptomyces sp.
ACCTGCTCTACCGGCACTGGTACGCGCAGTTCGCCGGCGGCTCCTTCCCCGTGGGCGACCCCGCCTGGCAGTACCCGCCCGGCGCCGGGCTCGTCATCATGTCGCCGGGGGTGCTGCCGTGGCTCAGCTACTTCCAGGCCTTCGTCGTCCTCACCCTCCTCGCCGACGCGCTCGTCGCGCTCGCCCTGGCCCGCGCCGACCAGGAGCGCCTGACCCACGGTGCCTGGGTGTGGGTCTGCGGACTCCCGCTGCTGCTCCACGTACCCCTCGCGCGGTACGACGTGCAGGCCACCGCTCTCGCCGTCCTCGCCCTGCTCGCCCTGAAGAGACCCCGGTCCCGTGCCGCGCACCGGATCGGCGGGGCGCTCGCGGGGCTCGGCGCCCTGGTGAAGGTGTGGCCGCTGCTCACCCTGATCGGCACCCCTCGGGGCCGTACCTCCCGGGACGCGTGGACCGCCGCCGCCGTCACCGCCGGCGCCCTCCTCGGCGCCCTCACGCTGTTCTTCACCGGCCCGCTGGCCTTCCTGCGCGAACAGGGCGGCCGGGGCGTCCAGATCGAGTCGCTCGGCGGTACCGCCCTGGCGCTTGCCCGCGCCACCGGCGTCTGGTCCGGCACGGTCGACCTGCGTCACGGGGCCCTCGAGTACCTCGGACCGTACGTCTCGTCGCTCGGGTACCTCTCCCTGCTGCTGACCGTCGTCACCTGCGGCTGGCTGCTGCTGTGGCGGCTGCGGGCCCGGCACTGGACCCCGGCGACCCCGCTGGACGCGGCTCTCGCCGCCGTCCTGCTGCTCACCGTCACCAGCCGGGTGCTGAGCCCCCAGTACATGGTCTGGCTGCTGGGGCTCGGCGCCGTCTGCCTGACCTCCCGGGCGACGGTGATGCGTCCGGTGGTGCTGCTGCTCCTGCCTGCGGCGGCGCTCAGCTCCCTCACGTACCCCGTGCTCTACGCCGACGTCATCGCCGGCACCCTGCCGGGCCTCGCCGTACCCGCGCTCCGCAACGCCCTGCTCCTGGCGGCGGCCCTGCTCGCCGCCCGCAGGCTGTGGACCGCCACGGTCACCCCGGAGCCGGAACCGGAAGCGGCCGACGCGACATGACGAAGGGCCCCGCCGGACGTGTCCGGCGGGGCCCTTCGTCATGTTGCCCTAGCTGTGGGTACGGAGCAGGGTGCGCATGGTCCGCATCGCCACCGACAGGTTCGCCAGGTCGAAGGTGTCGGAGCCCTGGATCTCCTCCAGGGTCGTCCGGGCGCGACCCAGGATCGCCGCGTTCTTGTCCTCCCAGGCCTTGAACCGCTCCTCCGGCGTGGCGGAGTCGTCGCCCGCCGCCAGCACGTCGGAGGTGAGGGCCGCGTGCGCCGCGAAGAGGTCCTCGCGGATCGAGGCGCGGGCCATGGACTGCCAGCGGTCGCTGCGCGGCAGCTCGATGATCCGGTCCATCAGGTCGGTGATCCGCAGCCGGTCGGCCAGGTCGTAGTAGACCTCGGCCACCGCCAGGGCCTCCGTGCCGGAGCGGTCCGCGATCGCCACGATGTCGAGGATCGGGAAGGCGGAGGAGAACCCGGCGACGCGCAGCGCCAGCTCCTCCGGCACGCCGACCCCGGTCAGCTCGTCCAGGATCGACTGGTACCACTCCAGGTCCGCGCCGCGCAGCAGCTGCGGCAGCTGCGCCCAGACCCGCTCCACGCGCTCGGCGAAGAAGTCGATGGTCTCGCCGATCCGCAGCGGCTGCGGCCGGTTGTTCAGCAGCCAGCGGGTGCCGCGCTCCACGAGGCGGCGCGAGTGCAGCCGCATCCGGGTCTGGACCTCGGCCGGGACCCGGTTGTCGAGGTCCTCGACGGCGTCCCAGACCTGGCTGAGCCGGAAGATGGCCCGGGCGGCGGTCTGCGCCCGCACGATCTCCTCGATCGACGCGCCGGTCTCCTCACGGAGGCGGTGCAGGAAGGTCGAGCCACCGGTGTTGACGGTGTCGTTGACCAGGACCGTGGTGATGATCTCCCGGCGCAGCGCGTGACCGTCGATGGCCTCGGGGAACTTCTCGCGCAGCAGCGACGGGAAGTACGCGTGGAGCAGCTCGCGCAGGTACGGGTCGTCCGGCAGCTCCGTACCGATCAGCTCGTCCGCCACCGTGATCTTGGTGTAGGCGAGCAGGACGGCGAGCTCCGGCTGGCTCAGGCCCTTGCCGCCGTTGAGGAGCTCACGGATCTGCCGGTCGTTCGGCAGGAACTCCAGGCCTCGGTCGAGGGCCCCGTCGCGGCCCAGGCGGCGCATGAACCGCTGGTGTGCGTGGAGCAGCGACGGGGACTGGGCGACGGCGTTGGCCAGCGCCACGTTCTGCGCGTAGTTGTTGCGCAGGACGAGCGTGCCGACCTCGTCGGTCATCTCCGCGAGGATCTTGTTGCGCTGCTTGACGGTCATGTCACCCTCGGCGACGAGCCCGTTGAGCAGGATCTTGATGTTGACCTCGAGGTCGGAGGTGTTGACGCCGGCGCTGTTGTCGATGGCGTCGGTGTTCACCTTGCCGCCGGTGCGGGCGAACTCGATGCGGCCCAGCTGGGTCGCGCCGAGGTTGCCGCCCTCGCCGATGACCTTGGCGCGCACGTCCTGGCCGTCGACGCGGATGGCGTCGTTGGCCTTGTCGCCGACGTCCGCGTGGGACTCGGTGGACGCCTTGACGTACGTACCGATGCCGCCGTTCCACAGCAGGTCGACGGGAGCCCGCAGGATCGCCTTCATCAGCTCGGCGGGGGTCATCTTGGTGACGCCGTCCTCGATGCCGAGGGCGGCCCGCATCTGCGCGGTGACCGGGATCGACTTGGCGCTGCGCGGGAAGACACCGCCACCCGCCGAGACGAGGGAGGTGTCGTAGTCGGCCCAGGAGGAGCGGGGCAGCTCGAACAGGCGGCGGCGCTCGGCGTACGAGACGGCCGCGTCCGGGTTCGGGTCGACGAAGATGTGGCGGTGGTCGAACGCGGCCACCAGACGGATGTGCTCGGAGAGCAGCATGCCGTTGCCGAAGACGTCGCCGGACATGTCGCCGACGCCGACGACGGTGAAGTCCTCGGTCTGGGTGTCGTGGCCCAGCTCGCGGAAGTGGCGCTTGACCGACTCCCAGGCACCTCGGGCGGTGATGCCCATGCCCTTGTGGTCGTAGCCGGCGGAGCCTCCGGAGGCGAAGGCGTCACCGAGCCAGAAGCCGTAGGACTCCGCGACGCCGTTGGCGATGTCGGAGAAGGTGGCGGTGCCCTTGTCGGCGGCGACGACGAGGTAGGTGTCGTCCTCGTCGTGGCGGACCACGTCGACCGGCGGCACGACCTCGCCCGCGACGAGGTTGTCGGTGATGTCGAGCAGGGCGGAGATGAACGTCTTGTACGCGGCGACGCCCTCGGCCAGCCAGGCGTCCCGGTCCACGGACGGGTCCGGGAGCTGCTTGGCGACGAATCCGCCCTTGGCGCCGACGGGCACGATGACGGTGTTCTTCACCATCTGCGCCTTGACCAGGCCGAGGATCTCGGTACGGAAGTCCTCGCGGCGGTCGGACCAGCGCAGGCCGCCTCGGGCGACCTTGCCGAAGCGCAGGTGGACGCCCTCGACGCGCGGCGAGTACACCCAGATCTCGAAGGCGGGGCGCGGGGCCGGCAGGTCGGGGATGGCCTGCGGGTCGAACTTCATCGACACGTAGGCGTGCGGGGTGCCGTCGGCGGCCTTCTGGAAGAAGTTCGTCCGCAGGGTCGCCTTGATGACGGTGAGGAAGGAACGCAGGATGCGGTCCTCGTCCAGGCTCGCGACCTGGTCGAGGGCGCCGTCCAGCTCCTCCAGGATGCCGTCGGTCAGCTCGGTGCCGGCGCGCTGGCGCTCCGGGGCCATGCGGGCCTCGAAGAGGGAGACGAGCAGCCGGGTGGTGTGGACGTTGTTGCGGAGGGTGTCCTCCATGTAGTCCTGGCTGAACGTCGAACCGGCCTGGCGCAGGTACTTGGCGTAGGCGCGCAGCACCATCGCCTGCCGCCAGGTGAGCCCGGCGGACAGGACGAGCGAGTTGAAGTTGTCGTTCTCGGCCGCGCCGGTCCAGGTGGCGGCGAAGGCCTCCTGGAAGCGCTCGCGGGCGTCGTCGCCGAGGTAGTCGCCGCCGTTGCCGGGGGAGACGGGCATCCGCAGGCCGAAGTCGTAGATCCAGGCCTTGCGGGCGCGGTCGGCGCCGCGCAGCTCGTACGGGCGCTCGTCGGTGACCTCGACGCCGAG
>NZ_JAPSIW010000620.1 GCF_031178505.1 Streptomyces sp.
GCGCTCTACTACATGGCGGACCGCCTCGGCGGACGCCGCTGGGGCTGGTACACCGGCTGGCTCAACCTGCTCGGTCTGCTCGGCGCCATCGCCGGCATCGACTACGGAGCCGCCCTCTTCACCGGAGCCTTCCTCAACCTCCAGTGGGGCTTCGAACCCACCCCCGGCTCCACCTTCCTCATCTTCCTGGTCATCCTGCTGCTCCACGCCGTCCTCAACCTCTTCGGCGTCCGCCTCGTCAGCGTCCTCAACTCCATCAGCGTCTGGTGGCACCTCGCCGGCGTCGCCGTGATCGTCGGCGCCCTCGCGATCGTTCCCGACCGGCACCAGTCCGCCGAGTTCGTCTTCACCGAGTTCGTCAACGACACCGGCTGGGCCAACCCGCTCTACGTCGCCGCGATCGGCCTGCTCCTCGCCCAGTACACCTTCTCCGGCTACGACGCCTCCGCCCACCTCTCCGAGGAGACCTCCAACGCCTCCGTCACCGCCGCCAAGGGCATCGTCCGTGCCATCTGGGTCTCCTGGATCGCCGGATTCGCCCTGCTCGCCGGGCTGACCTTCGCGATCCAGGACTACGCGGCCACCCAGAACAGCGCCACCGGGGTCCCGCCCGCCCAGATCCTCCTGGACGCGCTCGGTTCCGGCGGCGCCACCGCCTTGCTCCTCGTCGTGATCGTCGCCCAGCTGTTCTGCGGCAACGCGGAGGTCGCCGCAGCCAGCCGCATGGTCTTCGCCTTCAGCCGCGACAACGCGCTGCCCGGATCCGCGCTCTGGCGCAAGGTCAGCACCCGCACCCAGACCCCCGTCCCCGCGGTCTGGCTCGCCGTCGCCGTCGCGGCGGTCCTCGCCCTGCCCTCGCTGTACTCGGCCACCGCCTACGGCGCGGTCACCGCGATCAACGTCATCGGCATCACCCCCGCCTACGCCATCCCGATCTACCTGCGGCTGCGCGCCGGCGACCGCTTCGTCCCCGGCCCCTGGAACCTGGGCCGCTGGAGCAAGCCGATCGGCTGGACCGCCGTCATCTGGGTCGGGCTCGTCACCGTCCTGTTCTGCCTGCCGCAGAAGTCCCCGGTGACCGTCGACTCCATGAACTACGCCGTCATCGCGCTCGCCGCCGTCCTGCTCCTCGCCAGCGTCTGGTGGTACGTCGCCCGCCGTTCGTACGGCACGCCGACCACCTACGGCAGTGCCCGCGAGGAGTCGGAGATCGCGGAGAGCATCGTCTGACCGGTGGGCTCAGGGGCCCTCAGGCGCTGAACTCGTAGGTCCAGGCCGCCGACCGCGCCGAGAAGTCGATGTCCGTGATCTCCAGGGCGTGCCCGTGCTGGTCGTTCACCACGCGGTGGACGAGCAGCCGGGCCGCCGCCCCCGCGCCCTCCGTGCCGGTTTCCCCGGCCGGTACGGAGGAGACGCCGACCGACTCCCGGTGGGTGAGCCGCAGCCCGGCCTGGTGCATCCAGTGGTAGAGCAGCCGCAGGTCGGGGCGGCGGTGCCGGTCCCTTCCCCGCCGGTAGCGGCCCAGTTGGGGGATCTCGGTGAGCGCGGGCCGGGAGAACCAGGACACCGCCCGCTGGAGCGGCGTGCCCTGCGGACCGAGCACCACCTGGCGGTGGACGAGCGTCGCCTCGCCCGGGGCGAGCAGCAGCCGCCCGGCCAGGTGCGCGGGCGGCACCTCCCAGGTGAGGGTGGCCCGCACCTGTGCCCCCGCCGCCGGCGGCCCGCCGGGGAAGACGGGACGGCGAGCCGCCAGGGCCGGGACGGCGGTCACGGCCTCCTCGGGCGCGCCGGCCGCGAAGGTGCCCCGCCGGTCGGTGACGACGAGCCGCTCCTCGCGCAGGAGCCGTAAAGCGCTCCGTACGGTCTGGCGGTTGACGTGATGCCGGCGGGCCAGGGTGCGCTCGGACGGCAGCCGGGTGCCGGGGGAGACGCGCGGCTGCGCGAGCTCCTCGCGCAGGGCGGCGGCGACCCGGAGGTAGAGCGGCGCGTCCGCCACGGCCTGGGATTCGGGCTCGGCCATGAGAAACCCTCTCTTCGCTCTGCGTGATCGCGTGGAACGTGTGCGTCACCCTTCCTATCATTGGTCTAAACCAGTCCGCCAGGCTTGCCCGGCAGAGTGGCCGAAAGCGGCGGCGCGCGTCCCGGGGCGGGGATCCGGGAGGCGGCGTCGGGAAGCCGGACGACGGCGCCGGCCCCGGTCGGGGGACCGGGGCCGGCGCGGTTCGAAGGAGGGATCCCGGGACGTCCGGGGCGTTCCTCCGGGCCGTTTCGGGCCCGGAGTCCGGCTAGGCGTCCCGGCGCAGCGGCGGCTCCGCCGGGGACGGGTGGACCGGGCCGAGGAGGACCGCCCGCGCCACCCGTGGCGCGAACAGCGCCGTCAGCGGCTCCGCCAGGGTCAGCGCCCGGCGGAACGCCCCGCCGACCACCGGGTCGCCCGCCGCGCGCTCCTGGACCCGGCGCAGGTACCAGCCCACGGCCTGGTCGAGCGGTCCCGGCCGGGCCGCGTCACCGAGGGCCCCCGGCATCTTCTTGTCGGCCCCGGCCGAGATGTCCCAGGCCTGCCGGGAGGCGCCGAGCAGCGCCTTCTGCACCGTCCGGGTGGTCGGGGTGCGGCGGGGGTCGGACAGGGCGCGGCGCAGGGCGACCGCGCTCATCGCGGCGACGGCCATGCCCTGCCCGTAGATCGGGTTGAAGGCGCAGAGCGCGTCGCCGGTGGCGAGGAAACCGGCCGGGCGGCGGCCCGGACGGTCGTACCGGCGGCGGACGTTGGCCGTCCTCCGGAAGCCGTGCACGGGCGAGACCGGCTCCGCCCGTGCGATCCACTCGCTGATCACCGGGTGCGGCAGCCGCTTCGCGTACTCCTCGAACCCGCTCTCGTCCGTGGGCGGTTCCTCACCGCGCAGCCCGGACAGGGTGACCAGGTGGTGGCCGTCCCCGAGGGGCAGGACGACCGCACCGTAGGTCTGCGCGGGGCCCGGCACGACGTAGTAGCCGAGCGCGTCGGTGTCGAAGTCGGCCGGCGCCTTGTAGACGCGGGTGCCGTAGGCGAGTCCGGTGTCGAGGGTCTCCTCGTGCGGGGCCTCCGCGCCGATGTCGGCGAGCCAGTCGGGAGCCTTGGTCGAGCGCCCGGAGGCGTCGACGACGAGGTCGGCCTCCAGGGTGCGGACCTCGGCGTCCGGTCCGGCACCCCGCTCGCGCAGCCGGACGCCGCGGACCCGGCTCGCGTCACCGGTCAGCCCCACGGTCTCGGTGCCCTGGAGGAGTTCGACGCGCGGGTCGGCGAGGACGCGCTGCCGTACCAGCCACTCCAGCTGGGGGCGCGGCCCGCTGTAGAAGTGCGCGGTCGCCGGGGTGCGGCGGAACCAGCGGCCGGACTGCCACTGCACCATGTCCTCCGGTACGCCCACCTTGGGCGCGCCGAGTTCCCGCAGCTCGTCGGTGAAGCCGGGCAGCAGTTCGTCCAGGGCCCGCTGGCCGCCGGCGATCAGTACGTGGAGGTGCCGGCCCTGCGGTACGCCGGGGCGTGCCTCCGGTCCGTCCGGGACGCGGTCGCGCTCGACGACCGTCACCTTCTCGGCGTGCTCGGCGAGCACGCGTGCGGCCAGGAGTCCCGCGAGACTTCCCCCGATGACCACCGCGTGACGTGTCCCGCGGGTCCCCAAGTCGTCGGTCATTCCCGCCCTTTCGTGTCGTGGACTACGGCTGCCCAGTATCCACGGCGGTACGGGCGGCGTCGCGGGCGCCGAGCCGGAGGTGCTCGATGTGGTAGACGGCCTCGTCGAGGAGCTGGGCGACGTGGTTGTCGTAGAGGCTGTACTCGATGCGGCGGCCCTGGCGGACGCCGGTGACCAGGCCGAGCGCGCGCAGCAGCCGGAGCTGGTGGGAGACGGCGGACTGTTCCATCTCGACGGCCTCGGCCAGCTCGGTCACGCCGCACGGGCCCTGGCGGAGCTTGGTGAGGATCATCAGCCGCGAGGGCGTGGCAAGGGCCTGGAGGGTGGCGGCGATGGTCGCCGCGGACTCGGCGTCCAACCGGGTGGCGGGGGTCGTCTGGCCGTTCGCTCCGTGTCCCATGGGCTCATCGTAGCGGCGCTCGTATGTCAATACGTGAAGACCTCTTCATGTGTTCGGGTATGGTGGTGCCCTCCTCCTTCCCTCCCCGCCCGAAAGAGGTCCCTTCCATGGCCGTCCCGGAGCTCGCCGCCGCGCAGGCCCCGTCGCCCGTCCGCACACCC
>NZ_JAPSIW010000621.1 GCF_031178505.1 Streptomyces sp.
ACCGTATCCGAACGGGAGGCGCCCCTGTGGGGGCGCCTCCGGCCGTGTGGTCGGCACGCCCGAGGGGCCGGCGCCCGGCGGTTCGCCGGGGATCACCCAGGATCGCGAGAACGCGCGGACAGGGCAGTGGTCCGCCCGGGCCGCGGGGCCGGCGCGGGCAGCCGCCGGCGCTCCTCGCTCGGAAGATCCCGGGCGCGCTCCGTACCCGGCGTGCGCGGGCGGCGCGTCCCCGAGGCGCCGCTGCCGGTTCTCCCGTCCGCCCGCCAGGTCGCGGAGCGCCGGTCCGCCGGACCCCGCTCCTCCGGCCGGGCCGAACCAGCTCACCGGTGACCCCGGCCCGGAGCCGGCACACGGGGCCGCAGGAGCCGCCCGTCATGTCCCCGGAGGGCGGCCCCTCACCGCTCAGCCCTCCCCGTCGTCCTCCACCTCCAGCGTGAACAGCGCGCCGTCCGGGTCGCGGACCACGACCCGGCGGTCCGTGTCGTCGTCCTCCGGGCGGTGGACGCCGCCCCACTCGCCGCCGGGGACGAGCGAGCCGCCGTGTGCCACCACCGCCGCCTTCGACGCGGCGAGGTCGGGGACCCGGAACCGGACGAGCCAGCGCGGGCGCAGCTGCGGGCGGGGCGAGGCCGATTCGACGGGGCCGCTGTCGAGCCGCGCGACGGCCTGCCCGTTGCGCCGCAGGACCACCCGCTCCTCCTCGTACGAGACGTCGCAGCAGCCCGGATCCGCCTCCGCCCAGCGCAGCACCCCGCCGTAGAAGACGGCCGCGGCGAAGGCGTCCCGCGTGTGCAGCTCCAGCCAGGCCGGGGCCTGCCGTTCGCCGACGTGCCAGCGCGAGACCAGCCGTCCCTCCCACACCCCGAAGGCGGCACCCTCCGGGTCGGTGGCCAGCGCCGCCCGCCCGCGCGGCGGATAGGCGACGGGGCCGACGCCGACCGTGCCCCCGCGCTCTCGGATCCGGGCGACCGCCGCGTCCGCGTCGTCGACGGCGAAGAAGACCGTCCAGGCCACCGGCACGGCCAGCTCGGCCGCCACCGCCGCGATCCCGGCCACCGGCACCCCGTCACGCTCGCCCACCGCGTACGCCTCGCCCAGGGAGGCCGGCCGGAAGGTCCAGCCCAGGACCGCCCCGTAGAACCGCTGCGCCGTGTCCAGGTCGCGTGCCGCCAGGCTCAGCCAGCAGGGCGCACCCGCCGCCTCCGCGGTCATCGGCCCCGTCACCGCCACCACCTCCTCGTCCCGCGCCCGCCGGCCGGACGTCGCCCCGCGCCCCTTCCCGCCCCGGGCCCTTCCCATGCGTGTCCTCACCCGGCTGCCGGTGCCGGCCACCCGCGCGGGTGCCTCGCGGCGCCCCGGCGGGCGCGGGTCAGGCCGCGTCGCGGGCCACCTGGTCGCGCAGCGCGAGCGAGAGCCGGTGGTGGAGGGCGCCGACGACGGGCCGGCCGGGCGGGAAGAGGCCGGCCGCCAGTTTCCAGTAGCGGACCGTCGAGGGGCAGGCGCCCCGGGCGAGCGGTTCCAGGAGCCCGCGCCGGAACTCCGGGGTGTCCCGGGCCCCGAGGGCCGCGGCGTACGCGGCGACGAAGCCGTCGAGGGCCGCGCCACCGTCCGGCTCCCGGCCCTCACGGGCCTCGGCCGCGGCGAGCGCGTACGCCTCCGCCAGCCCCTCGTACAGCACACCCGCCCGGTACGAGCCCTCCGGCAGCGGCGGCGGGACGCGGAACCCCCCGCCGCCCCGCGCCGGCCCCGAGACGAGGGCGTGCAGCCGGGCGAAGGCGAGGACCTGCCCGGGATCCGGTTCGGCGGGCGGCTCCGGCACCACGGCGTCGAGCACGGCCGTCACCACCCGGCGCGGCAGCCGCGCGGGCAGGGAACGCCGCCAGAACGCGACCAGGGCGGCCGTGCCGGGAGGGGACGGAAGGGCGCCGAGCAGCGCCAGCCGCTCGGCCCGCTCCCCGGCCGGGGAGTCCCGCAGGGCCCGCAGCGACGCCTCCTGCCAGCGCAGCGCCGCCAGCCGGGAACCGACCTCCCGCAGCCGGCCCGCGAGGACCTCCTCCAGCGCCCCGCCGGGGTCCCGCGCCCCGTCGCCCCCGGACAGCACCCGTTCCACCTCGGACACGGGCACGCCGAGCCCGCGCAGGGACCGGACGAGGCGCAGCCGGTCGAGCGACTCCGGTCCGTACCGGCGGTGCCCGCCCGCGCTGCGACCGGCCTCGGGCAGCAGTCCGCGATCGGAGTAGAACCGCACCGTCTTGACGGTGACACCGGCCCGCGCGGCGAGCTCACCGATGCTCCACCAACCGTCGTCGGACATCACGACTTGAACCTCCCTCAGGGGGAGTTCCTAGCGTAACGGCGTGCGATCACCGACGTGCGAGGAGACGATCATGACGCTGTTCCTGCTGGTGTCCGGGCCCTTCACCGGCGGCTGGGTCTGGGACGAGGTGGCCGCCCGGCTGCGGGCCGAAGGGGCCGCGGCCCACCCGGTCACCCTCACCGGGCCCTCGCCGCGCGCCCCGGGCGCCGGCCCGGCGGTCACGGACATCGGCCTGGAGACGCACGTCGACGACCTGGTACGGCTCATCGACGGCCTCGGCACCGACGACCCCGGGGACCTTGTGCTCGTCGGCCACGACTACGGCATCCATCCCGTCCTCGGCGCCGCGGGCCGGCGCCCCGAGCGGATCGCCCGGGTCGTGTACGTGGCCGCCGGCCTGGCCGAGGACGGCGACCCGGCCCTGCGGTTCGTCCGGGACGAGGCGGTCCGCGACCGGCTGACCGCCACCACCGTCGCGAGCCCCGCCGACGTACCGCCCCCGGTGGGGGAGGAGTGGGAGCGCTGGGGGAGCACCGAGGGCCTGTCCCCGGCCGCCCGCGAACGGCTCGGCCGGCTGGCCGTCCCCCAGCCCGCCCGTACCCTCACCGAACCGCTCCGCCTTCCGGCCGCCGTCGCGGACATCCCCGCCACCGGCGTCCTGTGCACCGCCGACGGGCCGGGCATCGGCATGATCGAGACGCTGGCGGAGGCCGGACCGCCCCAGTTCCGGGCCCTGGCCGAGCGCGGTGTGACCTTCTTCGAGCTGGACACCGGCCACTGGCCGATGCTCTCCCGCCCCGACGACCTCGCCGGCGTCCTCCTCGCCGCCGCGGCCGGCCGGGGCCACCGGCTCCCGGCGCCGGGTCCCGGCCCGGACGGCGCGGCCGCGGCCGCCGACCGCCCCTTCCTTCTCGACGTGCCCGTACGGCCCCGCGAGCGCACCGGCCGGATCGACCTCCACCTCCCGGAGGCCGACGGCCCGCGCCCCGCCGTCCTCTTCGTCCACGGCGGACCGGTGGCCGCCGACGCGCGGCCCACCCCGAGGGACTCCCCGGTCCTCCTCGGCTACGCCCGCCACGCGGCGGACCTGGGCGCCGTCGGCGTCACCCTGGACCACCGCCTGCACGGCCTGACCGACTACGGACGGGCCGCCGGTGACCTGGCCGAGGCCGTGGAACGGGCCCGCGCGCACCCCCGGGTCGACGAACGGCGGATCGCCCTGTGGTTCTTCTCCGGCGGGGGACTGCTCGCCTCGGACTGGCTCGCCGCGCCGCCGCCCTGGCTGCGCGCCCTGGCCCTCACGTACCCGGTGCTCGCCCCGCCACCCGGCTGGGAGACGGTCCCGTCCCGGTTCCGGCCCGTGACCGCGGTGGCCTCCGCCGGGCGGCTCCCGCTCGTCCTCACCCGGGCCGGCCGGGAGCACCCCGACTTCGCGCGGACCGTCGCGGACTTCCTGGACGCCGCCCGCATCCACGGGGCCGCCGTCGAGGTGGTCGACGTGCCGCACGGCCGGCACGGCTTCGAGACGCTCGACCCCACGGAGGAGTCCCGGGCGGCGGTCCGGCACGCCATGCGATCGGTGCTCGGCCACCTGACGGACACACCGGACACGGACGCCTGAGGAAGACGCCCGGCGGATCCGGGGCGAAGACCTCCGGCGCACACCCCCGACGGCGGGACGCGGCGGCACCGCCTCGCCCGGACACCCGGCGGTGACCGGCCGGGACCGCCGGTTCAGGCGGCGTGGACGAGCGCGCCTCCCACATAGGTGCGCTCCACCCGGGCGTCCGCGATCTCCTCCGCAGGGCCGGTGAGGATGTCCCGGTCCAGGACGACCAGATCGGCCAGGTTCCCGGCCCGCAGGCTGCCGGCGTCGTCGTGGCCGTTCACATGGGCCGAACCGGCGGTGTAGG
>NZ_JAPSIW010000622.1 GCF_031178505.1 Streptomyces sp.
GCGCGCGGCTGGAGACCTTGGCGAGGGCGGGGATCACCGGCGGCACCGCCCTGCCGAGGGAGCAGGCCAGCTGGAAGACGCCGTTGGAGAGCAGCTCGTCCTCGATCCAGCCGCCGACCCTGCCGAGTGGAGCCGCGGGACCGGCGCTGCGGTTGTTGCGCTTGGTGTTGCAGTTGTCCGTGTGGGGGAACCAATAGAACTCGAAGTGCTCGTTCTCCGCGTGCAGGGCGTCGAACTCGGCGGTGACCCGGTCGAAGCTCATCGGCTCCTCCCGCGCGGTGAGCAGGAAGACCGGCTCCACGGCGAAGGTGATCGCCGTGATCACGCCGAGCGCGCCGAGCCCGATCCGGGCGGCGGCGAAGATCTCGGGGTTCTCCTTCTCCGAGCAGGTGAGCAGCCGGCCGTCGGCCGTGACGAGTTCGAGCCCGCGGATCTGCGCGGCGATCGAGGCGGAGTCGCGACCCGTGCCGTGGGTGCCGGTGGAGACGGCGCCGGCGACGGTCTGCTCCATGATGTCGCCCATGTTCGTGAGCGACAGGCCCTCGCGGGCCAGAGCCACGTTGAGCCGCTTGAGCGGGGTGCCGGACTCGACCGTCACCGTCATCGACTCGCGGTCGACGCGCCGGATGCCGGTGAGCAGTCCGGGCCGGACCAGGACCCCGTCGGTGGCCGCGATGGCGGTGAACGAGTGGCCGGTGCCGACCGTCTTCACCCGCAGCCCGTCCTCGGCGGCCCGGCGCACCACCTCGGCGAGCTCCTCGGCCGAGGCCGGGCTCTCCTCCCGCACCGGGCGGGAGGAGACGTTCCCCGCCCAGTTACGCCACGGGGCGCTCGCCGTCCCGGGCCTCCGTGCCCCCGTCGGCCCCGTCCGTCCCGCTGTCGTCGTCCCGCTCACGCTGCCCCTCCCGGTTCGGCGCCGGCCTGCTGAGCCGGCGGTGTCCGAGGACTCCCACCACGACCGCGAGCGCGCCCGAGACGACGGGCACCACGTACCCCGCCTCCGCCCCCGACGCGTCGACCACCCAGCCGGCGGCCGAGGAGCCGAGCGCCACGCCGATCGCGAGCCCGGTACCCGTCCAGGTCATGCCCTCGGTCAGCTTGGTGCGCGGTACGTGCGCTTCGACGAGGGCCATCGTGGTCACCATCGTCGGTGCGATGGACAGGCCCGCGACAAAGAGCGCCACGGCCAGCAACGGCAGGTTCCCGGCCAGTAGGAGGGGGATCATACTCACGGCCATCGCGCAGATGCCCAGGAGCCACCGGCGGGACGGCTCGCCCTTGAGGTGGAGCAGTCCGAAGACGGCGCCCGCCAGGCAGGAGCCCAGCGCGTAGACGGCGAGCACCAGGCTGGCGGCGGCCTTGTGGCCCTGCTCCTCGGCGAAGGCGACGGTCACCACGTCCACCGAGCCGAAGATGGCGCCGGTCGCGACGAAGGCCAGGGCGAGGACCTGGAGCCCCGGGGAGCGGAGCGCCGAACCGCCCCGGCCGTCCCGGTGCGGGTGCGGGCTCGGCTCGGTGGCGCGCTGCGCGGTCAGCCAGAAGACGCCCACCGCGAGGAACACGCCGGCGAGCAGCGGTCCCGCCTCGGGGAACCAGATGGTGGACAGGCCGATGGAGACGATCGGGCCGAAGATGAAGCAGACCTCGTCGACGATCGACTCCCAGGAGTACGCCGTGTGGAGGCTGCGCCCGTCACCGCGGTAGATCTCCGCCCACCGGGCCCGCGTCATCGCCCCGACGCTGGGCACGCAGCCGATCACGGCGGTGAAGACGAAGAGGGTCCAGTCGGGGGCCTGCTGCTGGACGCAGAGGAGCAGGCCGGTGGCGGCGGCGAGGGAGACCAGCGTGACGGGCCGCAGCACCCGGCGCTGGCCGTACCGGTCGACCATCCGGGACACCTGGGGACCGAGGACGGCCGCGGACATCGCGAGGGTCGCCGACAGGGCGCCCGCGAGCCCGTACCGGCCCGTGACCTGGGAAATCATGGTCACGATGCCGATGCCCATCATGGACAGCGGCATCCGGCCGAAGAAACCGGCCACCGAGAACGACGCGGTGCCGGGCGCCGAGAAGATCGCGCGGTAGGGACTGGGCAAAGGGGGCTCCCGATCCTCGTGCTGCGGCGCGGGGCGGCGCGACGAGTCGACACGTGCAATTAATAGCTAAAGCCTACGGTGTTGAACTTGATGCGGCATCCCCCTTTCCCCCGGCCGGGCCCGCGCGGCCGGGGCGCGGCGCGGGCGGCCGGCGACGGGCGGCCGGCGGGGGACGGGCGGCCGGTTCCGGCCGGGCCGCACCACCGGGTGTCGGTGGCGGGTGGGAGGATCGGTGCCATGTCCGATCAGCACGATCCCGCCCCGTACGACGCCCTGCTCCTGCTCTCGTTCGGCGGCCCCGAGGGCCCGGACGACGTGGTCCCGTTCCTGGAGAACGTGACCCGTGGCCGCGGCATCCCCAAGGAACGGCTCAAGGAGGTGGGGCAGCACTACTTCCTCTTCGGCGGCGTCAGCCCGATCAACGACCAGAATCGCGCGCTGCTCGACGCGCTGCGGGCGGACTTCGCGCAGGCCGGGCTCGACCTGCCGGTCTACTGGGGCAACCGGAACTGGGCGCCGTACCTCACCGACACCCTCCGCGAGATGGTCACCGACGGCCGCCGCCGCATCGCCGTCCTCGCCACCAGCGCGTACGCCTCCTACTCGGGCTGCCGCCAGTACCGCGAGAACCTCGCCGACGCGCTGGCCACCCTGGAGGCGGAGGGGCTCCCGCTGCCCCGGGTCGACAAGCTGCGCCACTACTTCAACCACCCCGGCTTCGTCCGCCCGATGGTCGAGGGCGTCCTCGCCTCCCTCGCGGAGCTGGACGAGTCCGTACGGGCCGGGGCCCACCTGGCCTTCACCACCCACTCCATCCCCGACTCCGCCGCCGACACCTCCGGCCCGGTCACCGAGCACGGCGACGGCGGGGCCTACGTGAAGCAGCACCTCGACGTCGCCCGCCTCGTCGTCGACGCCGTCCGCGCGGAGACCGGTGTCTCGCACCCCTGGCGGCTCGTCTACCAGTCCCGCAGCGGCGCCCCCCACATCCCCTGGCTGGAGCCCGACATCTGCGACCACCTGGAGGAGCTGCGCGCCGCCGGGGCGCCCGCCGCCGTCATGGTCCCGATCGGCTTCGTCTCCGACCACATGGAGGTCCTGTACGACCTCGACACCGAGGCCGCCGCCAAGGCGAAGGAGCTCGGACTGCCGGTCCGCCGCTCGGCGACCGTCGGGGCCGACCCCCGCTTCGCCGCCGCCGTCCGCGACCTCCTCCTGGAGCGGGCCGCGACCGAGCGCGGCCTGCGGGTGGAGCGCTGCGCCCTCGGCACCCTCGGGGCCTCCCACGACCTGTGCCCCGTCGGCTGCTGCCCGGCCCGGGCGGAGCGGCCGGCCGCGGCCGGCGCCGACAGTCCCTACGCCTGAGGAGCCACCCCGTGACCGACCCCCTGCTCACCGAACTGCACGAGCTGGCCCTGGAGGCCGCGCGCAGGGCCGGCGCGCTGCTGCGCGACGGCCGGCCGGCCGACCTGGCCGTCGCCCGGACCAAGTCCAGCCCGGTCGACGTGGTCACCGAGATGGACATCGCCGCCGAGAAGCTGATCACCGGCTTCCTCGCCGAGCACCGGCCGCAGGACGGCCTGCTCGGCGAGGAGGGCGCCGCCACCGCCGGCACCAGCGGCGTCCGCTGGGTGATCGACCCGCTCGACGGCACCGTGAACTACCTCTACGGCCTGCCCTCGTGGGGCGTCTCCATCGCCGCCGAACGGGACGGCGAGACCGTCGTCGGCGTGGTCGAGGCACCGATGCGCGGCGAGACGTACCACGCGGTGCTGGGCGGCGGCGCCCGCTGCGGCGAGCGTCCCCTCGCCGTCCGCCCCGCGCCCGAACTCGGCCAGGCCCTCGTCGCCACCGGCTTCGGGTACCTCCCGGAGCGCCGCGCCCACCAGGCGGAGGTCGTCCGGCACGTGATCCCGCGCGTGCGCGACATCCGGCGCGGCGGCTCGGCGGCGATCGACCTCTGCGACGTCGCCGCCGGCCGCGTCGACGCGTACTACGAGCGAGGGCTGAACCCCTGGGACCTCGCGGCGGGTGCCCTGATCGCCCGTGAGGCCGGTGCGCTGACCGGCGGCCGGCCGGGCGAGCCCGAGTCCGGGGAGCTGGTCGTGGCGGCCCCTCAGGGCCTCT
>NZ_JAPSIW010000623.1 GCF_031178505.1 Streptomyces sp.
CGGTCGCCGAACGTGTTCGGCGACCGCCCCTTTTCGCCACGACGCGAAACCCCGCCCCAAAGCTGCGTAAGGTGCAGGTAACCGGCCGGTACACACGAGGACGAGGGAGGGAGCCGACATGGACGAGAAGGAGCCGACCCGCGTGGGCGCGGCCGTCAAGAGGCGCCGCCGCACGCTCCAGCTCACCCTGGCCGTCGTCGCTTCCCGCAGCGGCCTGTCCGTCCCCTTCCTCAGCCAGGTCGAGAACGAGCGCGCCCGGCCGAGCCGCCGCTCCCTCGATCTCCTCGCCGAGGCCCTGGAGACCACGGCCGGCGAGCTCATCGCCGCCGCCGAGGCCACCCGTACCGTCGACGTCGTCCGCGCCGGCGAGCACGCACCGGGCCTGCCCGAAGGCGTCCGGCCGCTCGTCCGGGGACGCCACCAGCTGCACGCCATGGAGTTCACCGGAGAGCAGGACGCCGGCCGCGAGTTCCAGCACCGCAACGACGAGTTGCTGTACGTGGCGGACGGCGCCGTCGAGATCGAGGCGGAGGGGCGCGCCCACCGGCTCGGCCGGGGAGACACCCTCTACCTCTCCGGCGGGGTACGCCATCGCTGGCGCGCCACGGAACCCGGTACCCGGCTCCTGGTCGTGGCCGTCGCCGACCACGTGGAGGCGGAGGAGACGTGAGCGCCCGGGCCAGGGACGTGAGCCGCCGGGCCGTCTACGCGGGTGCGGTGGTCCCGGACGTGCGCCCGGTGGTTCCGCACGGGAGGCCGGCGGCCCCGGACCGTGCGGCATGAGGGTCGTCTCCCTCGTCCCGTCGCTCACCGAGGCCGTGGCGGTCTCCGCCCCCGGCGTCCTCGTCGGCGCGACGGACTGGTGCGTCCGCCCCGCCGGCCTCGACGTCGTACGGATCGGCGGCACCAAGAACCCCGACGTCGCGGCGGTCACCGCCCTCGCCCCGGACCTGGTCCTCGCCAACGAGGAGGAGAACCGCGCCCCGGACCTGGACGCCCTGCGCGCCGCCGGGCTGCCCGTCCTCGTCACCGAGATCCGCACCCTCGACCAGGGGCTGCGGGAACTGGACCGCGTCCTGGCGGCCTGCGGCACCCGGACCCGGCCCCGCTGGCTGGACGAGGCGGAGTCCGCCTGGCGGGCCGTGACGCCGGACGGCCCGCGCACCGCCGTCGTCCCCATCTGGCGCCGCCCCTGGATGGTCCTGGGCCGCGCGACCTTCGCCGGGGACCTGCTGGCCCGCCTCGGCGTCCGCAACCTCTACGGGGACCATCCCGAGCGCTACCCGCGCGTCCCCCTCGACGAGCTGCGCGCCGCCGCGCCCGACCTGGTCGTCCTGCCCGACGAGCCGTACCGCTTCACCCGCGAGGACGGCCCCGAGGCGTTCCCCGGCACGGCCGCCGCGCTGGTCGACGGCCGGATGCTCACCTGGTACGGGCCGTCCCTGGCCGAAGCGCCCCGGGCGCTGTCCCGGGCCCTGCGAGCAGCACACCGCTGACCAGGCCTCGGGCGGTGCGGACCGCCGCCACCAGCCAGGCCGCGACGAGGAGCGCGTACAGCCCGGCCGCCACCCACCGGAACCCGGCGAGACCGGTGTGGCGGGCCAGCGCCTCCGCGCCGGTCACACAGGTCCCGACGGGGAAGGTGAACGCCCACCAGGACAGCGCGAACCCCATGCCGCGCCGCCAGGCCCGCAGCACCAGCGCGCCGGCGAGCGCCAGCCACAGCAGGGCGAAGCCCATGACCGGCACGCCGTGGAGCACGGCGAAGGCGGTGAAGCCGTGCGCGTACGAGGCGGGCAGCACGCCCCCGGCGGTGTCGGCGAAGTGGCCGGCCGCGGTGACCGACTGCCCCAGCGGGCCGAGCACCAGGAACAGGGACGGCGTGAGCGGCAACGGCAGCGGGCCACCCGTCACGAGCCGCCCGAAGACGAGTGGCAGGACGAGCAGCGTGGCGAACAGGCTCACGCCGAACAGCGCGTAGCAGCCCAGGAGCAGGGTCTCCCGGGCCTCCCCGGCCGGCAGGTGGGGGAGGAGGAGCGGCCCCTGCGCCGCCGAGACCATCGGCGGGACGACCGGCAGCAGCCACGCCGGGGTGGCGTCCTCGATCCGGTGGCGCACCACCATCAGGTACGGCACGGCCACCGCCGTCACCAGCCCGAGCAGCGTGCCGGCGCAGAACAGGACCGTGTCCAGGGCGACGGCGGCCGGCAGTCCGATCCAGTCCCGTCCGACGCTCAGGGCCCCGCCTCCGACCGACAGCAGCGCCATCGCCGCACAGCCGTGGAACGGGGCCGTCGCAGGGTCCAGGAGGTGGGCGCGAGCCTGGTCGCGGTGGCGCGCCCAGTGGACGGCCCGGGCGGTGACCAGGACGGTCAGCATCACCAGGGACAGGGCCCAGACGAGGGTGGCGGCGGGACGGAGTCCGGGTGTCGGGAGGGGGAGCGCGGCGCCCGCGGTGGCGACGACGGCGGTGCCCATGACGGAGGCGTACCACTGGGGGCCGAGGTGCCGCACGGACCGGACGGTACGAGGGGAGGGCACCGGGGGCGGGACGGACACCGTGCGGGCGGTTCCGGGGCCCGGGCCCCGGTCGGCGTCGGGCGCGGGTGCGCGGGTCTCCGGGCGGAAAGGTGCGTGGCTTGCCATGGTCCTGACTCTTTCCCGCCGGACCCGCCCCCACCAGGGACGTCCCGCCTATGAGGCCATAAGCTGGCTTTATGAGCAGTGAGCCGGGCCGGATGCCGCACCCCCTGTCCCACCGGGTCCCCGATCTCGGCGCGCTCGAACTCCTCCTGGCGGTCGCCCGGCACGGCAGCCTCGGGGCCGCCGCACGGGAGGTCGGCATCACCCAGCCCGCGGCCAGCAGCCGCATCCGTTCGATGGAACGGCAGCTCGGCGTGGCGCTGGTCGACCGTTCGCCGCGCGGGTCGCGCCTCACCGACGCGGGCGCCCTGGTCACGGACTGGGCCCGCCGGATCGTGGAGGCCGCGGAGGCCTTCGACGCGGGCGCGCAGGCCCTGCGGACCCGCCGCGACTCGCGGCTGCGGGTCGTCGCCTCCATGACCATCGCCGAGTACCTGATGCCGGGTTGGCTGATCGCGCTGCGCGCCGAGCGGCCGGGCACGGCTGTCTCGCTCCAGGCCGGGAACTCGGCGGCGGTCGCCGAACGGCTCCTCGCCGGTGAGGCGGACCTCGGCTTCGTGGAGGGCCTCGCGGTGCCGGACGGGCTCGACGGGGCCGTCGTCGCCCACGACCGGCTCGCCGTGGTCGCCGCGCCCGGCCACCCCTGGGCCCGCCGCCGCCGGCCGCTGGACCCGGCCGAACTGGCGGCGACCCCGCTGGTGCTCCGGGAGCGCGGCTCCGGCACCCGCCAGGTCCTGGACGCGGCCCTCGCCGCCCACGGTGGCCTCGCGGAGCCGCTCCTCGAACTCGCCTCCACGACCGCGGTCAAGGCCGCCGCCGTGAGTGGCGCCGGCCCCGCCGTACTCAGCGAACTCGCCGTCGCGGAGGAACTCTCCTCCCGCCGCCTCGTCGCCATCCCGGTCCGGGACGTCCTCCTCCGCCGCGACCTCCGCGCCGTCTGGCCCACCGGCCACCGCCCCACGGGGCCGGCCCGCGACCTGCTCTCCCTGACGAGGGCCCGCCCGCGCGGCTGAGGGGAGAGAACCGCGCGCCCGCCGGTGTCCCCGCCGCTCGGACGGCAGGCCTCTCGTCGTCGCGCGGCTCCGGTCCCTTCCCGGGGCCGCGGCCCCGCCGCCGCGCGGCTCCGGTCCCGCGTCCCTCAGACCGTGGCGGCCCGGTGCGTGATCCGGCCGTTGAGGACCGTCAGGAGAACCGGGACGTCCGGCAGTTCGGTCGCCGGGACCGTCAGCGGGTCGTCCGCGAGGACCGTCAGGTCGGCGCGGTGGCCGAGGGCGAGACGGCCCGCCTCGTGCTCCTCGCCCGCCGCGTAGGCGGGGGCCGTGGTCATGCCCCGCAGCGCCTCCAGCGCCGTCAGTGCCTGCTCGGGTCCGTGCGGCGGCAGGCCGAGGTCGCGCCTGGGGCGGCGGTGTTGGGCCCCGGCCATCACGCCGAGCGGCGGGAACGGCGCGATCGGCCAGTCCGAACCCAGCACCACCGTCGCCCCCGAGTCCCACAGGTCCCGGCAGCGCCAGGCGCGCGAGGCCCGCTCCTCCCCGAGGCGGCGCGACCAGTTGTCGGTGTGGTCGGCTCGGGTG
>NZ_JAPSIW010000624.1 GCF_031178505.1 Streptomyces sp.
GTCGTCGGCGCCGTCCTGTGGCTCCTCGGCGCCACTGGTCGAGCCGTCGGCGGACGAAAGCACTACTTCTGACCTGCTGACTCCATACCTGCACATGGACGTGGGGCCCATCGCGCAGCCCGTCGCGATGGGCCCCACGTGAGCGTTGCCCCGAAGATCATCCACGCTGCGGTTACCTGCGCCAGCACGACAGCAGGCCGTTCCCTGTGGACCCTCGCTTCTCGTCAGGAGGTGCTGGGGGCTCCTGGCGTCCCCTGAGCATGCAGGGCACGCTCCACGGCCCCCAACCGCCGTCGCTGCCGACGCATGGACAGAGGATTGATCAGCGTCAAGCCTCCCAGAAGGAAGCTGAAGCAGGCGTACCCGTAGTTCTGGGCGAACAGCTGGGCCACCGCGTTCGCGAGCCACAGCAGCGCCGCAGCTCCCAGGAGCCACCACACCCAGCGACGGCTCAGCACGCTCAGCACGCGGCGCTGTCGCGTCGCGATGTCGATCGCGGCCGGCAGCTCGGCGGGATCTTCCGGCACCTTTCCGCGCTGGATCCGGCGACCGACCCGCATGTATCGACTCGCGCTCAGCCCGAACCTTGCCGCCCGGCGACGAGTCCACCACCAGGCCCCGGCAGTCGCCACCATCGCCAGCACGACCACCACGGCGGCCAAGGACCGTCCTGCGGCGACGTCCAGTTCCTTTTCTCCTGCGACAGCTCCCGCCAGGAAGCCTGACAGCGCCGCCACCAGCAGTACGGCGAGGAGGCTCCCCGCCACAGCCAGACGCGCCTTGCCGACCGACCCGCTCATGCCCATCCTCCCTTGTCCCGTCCCTGTGACCGACCGACTGCCCTCGATACCTTTCGGCACCCGCAGCAGGAGCGCACGGGGGCGAAACCAGCCGATGCGGGCCCGGAGCCCGGCCGGTGATCGCCGGCGCGAGGCCGTCTGCCCGAGGGAGCACGGCCTCCCTGCACTGGCTGCCCGAGCCCCTGATCAGTACCCGGGGCAGCGTCCTCCACCAGACGTTCACCGTGGACCTCGCCCCCACCTCCCGTCTGCTCATGCGGGAGGAGCAGCTCCTGGGCCGCTCAGGCGAGGCGCCGGGTCACCTCACCACCCGGCTGACCGTACGGCGCGGCGGACGACCGCTCCTCGACCAGCACTCCGCCTACGGCCACCCGGCACCGGCGTGGGACGGCCCGGCCGTCCTCGGGGGCCACCGGGCGACCGGACAGCTCCTCCTGGTCGATCCAGGACTGGACGCGCCACAGGAGCCGCACGTCATCGGCGACGGCTCGGCAGGGGGACACGCCGTACTGACCCCTCTCGCCGACCCCCAGGCCCTCATCGCCACCGCCGTCGCCCCGACGCCGGCCCAATTGCGCCACCTCCTGGACACCGCCCTCGCCCACGTCTACGAGACGCCACGGCCGGAAGCCGAAGGCGAGCAGTAGATCCGTGAACCACGTGAACGCCGGACCGAAGAACTGAGGTGGTGCAGCGACCTCGGTGGCCCGGGTGCCGCCTGAACCCGGAGCGGCACGCGTGAGCGCAGCCGCCGCCAGGAATGGTGGGGAGGTTCGGGCCGGTGGCTGCCGCTGGGCACCTCTATTCCGCCCAGGACCTCACCTTCAGGCCGACTTCCACGGCCTGAGCTTCTCGGGATTGAGCACGGCCCAGATCCGCCGGATCCGTCCGTTCGCGATGTCGAAGGCGTACACCGACACAACGGCGCCGTCCACGTGGGCCACCAGGCCGGGCTGGCCGTTGACCGTGCGCTCCCGGACCGTGAGCCGGCCCGGGAGCGTCCGGTCGGCGAAGAAGCGGGCGATGGACTCCGCGCCCTCGACCGGGTGGAGCAAGGCGGTGACGAGTCCGCCGCCGTCACCGACGGCGACGGCACCAGGGTCGAGCAGGCCGATGAGGGCGGGGATGTCCTTCGCCTCCCACGCCTGCCTGAACGCCCTCACCACATCCGCCCGCTGGTCCGCCGGTGACAGGGGAGCCCGTGAGGCGTCGACGCGGCGTCGGGCGGAGGAGGCCAGCTGTCGGCAAGCAGCCGGGGTGCGGCCGACGATGTCGGCCACCTCGGAGAACGGGTAGCGGAAGACGTCGTGCAGCACGAACGCCACGCGCTCCGCCGGGGTCATCGCCTCCAGGACGACGAGGAAGGCCATGCTGACCGACTCGTCGAGCGTGACCCGATCGGCCGGGTCGGCCGTGCTGTCGTCCGTCGCGCCGGTGGGCCACTCGGTGCGCGCGGGCAGCGGCTCGGGCACCCATTCCCCCACGTAGCGCTCCCTCCTGGCCCGTGCCGAGCGCAGCACGTCGAGGCAGATGCGGCCGGTGACCTTGGTCAGCCAGCCACCGGGGGACGCCACGGCCTCCCGCTGCCGCGGGGGCATCGCGTACCAGCGCGCGTACGTCTCCTGAACGGTGTCCTCGGCCTCGGCCAGCGAGCCCAGCATCCGGTAGGCAAGATTGATCAGCCGGCGGCGCTCGGCCTCAAGCGCGTTCGTCGTCGAATCCGGTCGGCTGTCCTGCGGCGCGGTCGAACGGTGCGTCATGGTCCAAGGCTCCTCGGTCGCATCTTCCTACACCGTCATGACGCGGCAGCGCCCCGAAACGTGAGGTCGCCGCCCCGCCTCACATTTCGCCGGGCCGTCTCGTCGTACCCGGCAAAGGAACGTGACGGAAGCAGACGGAGGCAGAACGGCATGGAGCCCGTGAACGTCGCAGTCATCTACTACAGCACCAGCGGCAACGTGCACGCCCTAGCACGAGCCGTCGTCGAGGGCGCGCGGAAGGCCGGGGCGCACGTCCGGCTCCGCAAGGTGGCCGAGACCGCCCCGGCCGAGGTGATCGACGCCCATCCGGCCTGGGCCCGGCATCACCAGGACACCGCCGAGGTCGCCGAGGCAGGACACGGCGACCTGGAGTGGGCCGACGCGGTGCTCTTCGGTACCCCGACCCGATTCGGCAACCCCGCGGCGCAGTTGAGGCAGTTCATCGACACGACCGGGCCCCTGTGGTTCGCGGGCAAGCTCGCGGACAAGGTGTACTCGTCCTTCACTGCGTCCAACACCGCCCACGGCGGGCAGGAATCGACCCTTCTGGCGCTCGGCAACACCTTCTACCACTGGGGCGGCGTCATCGTGCCACCCGGTTACACCGACCCGGTCCAGTTCACGTCGGGCAATCCCTACGGCACCTCGGCCGTGGTCGGCGACGCGGAGCCCGGCGAGGTGAGCCTGGCGGCCGCTCGCCACCAGGCTCGCCGGGTCGTCGAGGTCACCGCCGCGCTCAAGGCCGGACGCGCCGCCTGAGTCCGCCCTCCCTCCTCCCCTCCAGCACGACACCACCGAAGGAGTACTCGAATGACCACCACCCACGAGTCGGAGCTCCGGGCCCTCTTCGCGAGCCGCGCCGACGCCCAGCAGACCAAGGACATCGACCGACTCATGTCCTTCTACGCCGCCGACGCCGTCTACTACGACGTCGTCCCCCCGCTGAGGTTCACCGGCACCGACGAGATCCGTCGCAACTTCGTGCGGTGGTTCGACGGATACGTCGGCCCCATCAGCCTGGAGACGCACGACCTCACCGTCGTGGCCGGCGAAGACACCGCCTTCGCGCACATGCTCCACCGTGACTCGGGAGAGCGGAAGGGCGGCCTCCAGGCCTCGATATGGGTACGGGAGAGCGTCTGCCTCCGGCGGACGCACGGAGCGTGGTCGATCACGCACGAGCATGTCTCGATCCCCATCGACCCGGCGACCATGACGGTCTGGCTCCCGACCGACAAGGACCAGCTCGCCTGACCCCGTTCGCGACGAACGTGACGTCGTCCGAGGGCCGGCACAAGGTGCTGGTCGCAACCATGCGTCGATGGTTGCGACCAGCACCGTCGCTCCGTGGCGGACGGCGAGTTCGACGCACCGGGTGGCCACGGCCCGGTGGTTCTGGAGCCGATTGATCCCGCACTCGACCATGCGCTGCTGCTTGTGATCGGTCTTGTCGGACTTCGGTGCACTGCGGTGCACTGCGGTGCACTGCAACCGCCTGGGTGATGTGGAGCGCCGTCGACGCTTCGGTCAACTCCCTTCGACCGCGCATTCCATGGCTCACGACGGCCGTGATCGATAGGCTGGGAGGGTCGAGGCTCGGGAGGATCCGGCAGTGTCGTTGAGCTACTACGTGTACATCTCCGACAGCAAGGTCGAC
>NZ_JAPSIW010000625.1 GCF_031178505.1 Streptomyces sp.
GAGGAGTCGAAGGCGAGCGGGGGCAGCAGCAGGAAGACGGGCGCACCGGGGTAGACCTGGCGCCGGGCGAGGGTGGAGGCCGCGAGCTGGCCGTGCTCGACCAGCACGCCCTTGGGCTCCCCCGTGCTGCCGGAGGTGTAGAGGAGGTAGGCGGGGTCTTCGGGTGCCGCGACGGGCGTGTCCGCGGGCGTGTCCGTGCCGGCGTGGCCCGGTGTCCGCAGCGCCGGTTCGTCCGCTCGTACGACCGTACGGGCGGGGGGTCCGGTCAGGCGCTCGGCCTGCCTTCCGGTCACCACCACGGCCGTGACGCGGGCGTCGGTGAAGACCGAGGCGATGCGTTCGTCGGGGTGGGCCGGGTCGACCGGGACATAGGCGGCGCCGGCGCGGAGGATGCCGAGGACGCCGGCCACGGCGGCGAGGGAACGTTCCGCCAGAAGACCGACGTGGTCGCCGCGGCCGATGCCCGCGGCGAGCAGCCGGGAGGCGATGCGCGACGCCCAGGCGTCGAGTTCACCCCGGTCGACCTCGTCGTCCCCGCAGACCGCGGCGGGAGCGGTCGTGTCCTCGGCCCGGAGCCGGGCCACCCGCGCCGGGACCGGCTCCCGGCCCTCCGCGGGAAGCTCCTGCCCCCGGCCGAGCGCGAGGAGTTCCTCGCGCTCGGCCTCGTCGAGCGGTACGAGTTCGCGCAGCACGCGTCCACGCGGCGGCGTCCCCGTCCCGGGCTCCCCGGTCAGCGCGGTGAGCGCGGCCCGGAGATGGCGGAGGAAGGCCGTCAGGCGTTCGGGGGTGTAGCGCTCCGCCGGGAAGGCGGCGGCCAGTTCCGCTCCGCCGTCCTCGGTGTGGAACAGGGCGATGTGGACGTCCCCGGCGGCGGACGGCGGGAGCGGTGTCGTGGCCGGGCCCTGGACCCCGTAGGTGAACTCCAGCGGCACGGGCGGAACCGAACCCGGCGTCATGGCCAGGTCGCGGGAGCGCCCGAGTGCCGTGTGGGCGGCGGCGAGGAGCTCGGCGGGCGCCATGTCCTCCCGTACGTCGAGCAGGACCGGCACGTCGGCCTCGGAGGTAACGATCACCTGCCGGTACGCGGCGGTGTGACGGACGAGCGTCAGGGCGAGCGCGGAGAGACCGACCGCGAGGGGGTTCACGCCGTGCCGGCGGGCCGTCCGGCCGACCGCCGTACGAAGAGAGGCGTCCAGTGCCAGCCGTACCCGGGCCACGGGGCCTGCGGGGACCGGGCGGTCCCCGCCGAGTCCGAGCGGTCGCTCGGGGAGAGCGGCGCGGACCTGTTCGGTCCACTGCCGGAACTCCTCCCCGGCGCTGTCCCGCGCGGCCGGGTCGGCGGGCCGTGATGACATGGATACTCCTTCGGTGGCGGTCGGCACGGAGAACTGCGGGGTCAGTCGGCCAGCGTCATCGTCAGGTGGACGCGGTCCGTGCCGCCCGCGTTGTAGGCGGAGTGGTGGAGCTTGGTGTTGAGGATGTGGACCCGGCCGTCCGTGGGCACGTGGTAGGTGTGGCCGGTACGGAAGAGCAGCCGGCAGTCCTCGTTGGTCATGATCGACATGTGGGCGACCCGCGAGTGGTCGGTGTGCATGTGGTAGATCTCGCCCGGGTGCAGGGTGACGAGGCGCATGCGGCCGGGGCGGAACGGCAGGTTCTTCCAGATCTCGTAGAAGTACGTGTCCTTGAGTTCCTCGTTGAAGACGGAGAACTCCGCCTCCTCGAAGTTCTTCTCGCCGGTCTCCTGGTCGTACTGGCCGTTGCCGGCGTCCCGCCACGGCTCCTCGGCACCGACCCGGTGGGTCAGGCCGAGGCGGCGCAGCCGGTCCTCCTCCTTGCCGGACGCGGGCAGCGGTACGCGCTCGACGTACTGCTGGTAGGCCTTGACCAGCTCCTCGTGATCGAACTGGAGCCCGGGGACGAGTTCGAGCATCTCGGGACCGACCGTGGTGAGGGTCTCGACCGACATGGAGTTCTCCTGTGTCTGTGTGAGTGGTGATGCGGAAGGGGTGTACGCCGGGGACGCGGTGCCCCGTCAGGCGGCGGGCGCCGGCGAGACGGGCCGCTTCGGGGCGGTGCGCTCGGCCCAGCGGACGAGCGGGCCGCTGATGAAGCCGACGACGAGGAAGAACCCGCCGAGCAGGTACCAGCCGGGTTGTCCGAGGCCGAGGGCCAGCGCTCCGAGGACCATGGGGGCGAGGGCCTCGGCGGCTCCGCCGCCCAGGCCGAAGACGCCCGAGTACTGGCCCTGGGCGTGCGGCGCCGCGAGGCCGTAGGAGTACTCCATCGCGGCGGCGGAGTGCCACAGCTCGCCGAGGGTGTAGACGGCCGTGGCCGTCAGGAGCAGAGCGACGGACAGCCAGGCGGACGGACTGCCCGCCGCGAGCATCAGCAGCAGTCCGGCCGCGACGGCGATGCCCGCCCAGCGCATGCTCCGGCCGGCGGCCGCCGTGTTGTCGACGTTCTTGCTGACCACCACCTGGAGGGTGATGACGAGCACGGTGTTGAGGATCAGTACGCCGGACACCATCGAGCGCGGTGCGTCGGTGTGGTCCATGATCCAGAGCGGCAGCAGGAAGGTCGGCACCGCGAAGTGCAGCGACATGAGGCAGTTGAGGACGGTCGCCGCCAGGTACGGGCGGTCCCGCAGCGCTTGCCAGCGGCCGCTCAGCTCCGGTGCGGGCACCGGGGCCAGCCGGGGAAGGCGCAGCAGGACCACGGCGCAGCCGGCGAACGAGAGGGCCCGGCCGACCACGAGCGTCAGATAGGCGGGGGCGGTGTCGAACTGGATGGCGACACCGGCAGCGAGCGCGCCGAGGGCCACGGCGAGGTTGGTCGAGGCCCTCAGGTAGGCGCGGAAACCGGCCTGGTCGTCTCCGCCGATCCCCCGGATCAGGGGGGCCTTGCTCGACTTGTCCGCCGCGAACACCACGCCGATGAGCATGGAGACGAGGACGTACGACCAGAAGCTGTCGACCAGGAGGAAGCAGGCCATGAACAGGGTGCCGCTGATCATCACGCCGATCTGCGTCTCCCGCGCGCCCCAGCGGTCGGCGACCTTGCCGCCGAGAATGCCGGCCGCGAGACCCACCATGGCGCCGGCGAAGAGGCCGAACGCCACCTGGGTCATGGGCAGGTGCACGACGCGCGTGAAGTACAGCGCGCTGGACGACATGAACATCCCGCTGCCGAGGGCGTCCACGAAGACCGATGTCGCCAGCAGGCGGCGCGGTCCGGCCGGTTGCAGGAGCCGGTCGGCGAGCGATCCGCGCCGGGGGGCGGGTCCCCCGTTCCCCTTCCCGGTCACTGCCACATCTGGTCCGCGAAGTCGGCGTCCGGACGAAGGACCTCACGGTGCCAGGCACGCAGTTCCCGGCCCGACACCCCGTACGGGGCGACCACCAGGCGTTCGTCGAACCAGGCCCGTACCGCGCTGAACCGTGCCTGCAGCTCCTCGTCGTCGGACGCGGAGACCAGGACCTGGCCCATGCGGTGGTTGGTGCTGTCGACGTCGGCGGAGAAGCGCTGCCCCACCGGGAACTCGATCCGGGCGAACTCGACGCCCGGCAGCGCACGGAGTTCGGCGGGCGAGGGGCAGTCGAAGACGACGCCGGACCGGCCCGGGAGGTAGCTGGTGCCGACGAGTTCCGGACGGTAGGTGATGTCGTCCTTCGGCGGCCGGCCGATCGCGCAGAACAGCGCCGCCTCCCCGAAGTTCACCCCGAACTTGGCCATCACCTGTTCGTCGATCAGCGCTCCGCCGCCGCGCGCCGCGCACTCGCTGAACGTCAGCACGCCGGTCTCCGGGTCGTGGAAGAGTTCCATGTGGAACAGGCCGTCCCGCAGGCCGAGCGCCGAGAGGGCGCCGCGGACGACGGGTTCGGCGCGGTCGTACGCCCACGCCTCGGTCTTCTGGTCGAAGTGCCGCATCCACAGCACCTGCTGCTCGTCGACCATGGTGAGGCACGGAAGCCCGTAGCGGCCGACCGCGAGGAACCGCAGCGTGCCGTCGTACACGAAGCCGTCGGCGATCCACTCCTCGGTCCCGCTGCCGCCCACGTACTCCTCCAGGGCGAAGGTGCGCTGGGCGAGGTGCTCCTCGCGGTAGCGGTCGCTCAGCTCACGGAGGCGTTCCAGGCTGTCGACGACCGTGGTCCTGGCGGTCCCCGCCCCGGCGATCGGCTTGAGCACGGCGCGCTCGTAGGGCAGCTC
>NZ_JAPSIW010000066.1 GCF_031178505.1 Streptomyces sp.
AGCCACCACGCCGCCACCAGTACCGCGAGAAGGGCTCGGGTGGCTGTTCGTGTCACAAAAGGAGGCTATGTCCCGGTATGGGGGAGTGCGAGCGGACCGACGCCGTTCGGAAGCCGTCCGTGGGAGGGCCACGGCCGTTCGGAAACCGTCCGTGATCGCCCCGCGTCCCTGACGGTGGCCGCCCCTCCGGTGGCTCCGGTGACGTGACACCCCCTGGGAGGCTCGTGTGAGTGGACGGCTGAGGCGCGTGTGGCGGAAGGGGCGCTGGTTCGTCCTGGGGCCGCTCCTCGTGCTGCTGATCCTGCCGCTGTCCGGGGCGCTCGCCCTGCGCGTGAACTACGCCGGCGACGTACGCCAGGACGCGCGGACGAGGGGCAAGGACGCCATCTGGCTCGGGCACGCCTGGGTCGACGGGCGGCGCACGGACGCCGACCTCGCGGCCTTCGCCGAGCGGATCAGGGGGACCGGCATCCGTGACCTGTACGTCCACGCCGGTCCGCTCGACCACGACGGCACGCTGCGCGCGGACAGGTACCCGCGCGCCCGGTGGCTGATCGACGCCGTGCACCGGACGATGCCCGGCATACGGGTCCAGGCCTGGCTGGGCGACGTCCTCGCCACCGAGGGCCCGGTCGGGCTGCGCCTGGAGGACCCGCGCTCCCGGGCCGCCGTGGCCGGCTCCACGCGGCAGATCCTCGACGCCGGCTTCGACGGCGTCCACTTCGACCTGGAGCCGCTCCACTCCGACGACGCGCACTACCTCTCCCTCCTCGACGACCTGGGCAGGCTCACCCGGGCCCGGAAGGTGCCGCTCTCCGTCGCCGCCCACCAGATCGATCCCCTGCCCGGCGCCCACTCGGTGCTCGGCGTGGTCAGCGGTGGCAGCGAGAAGTGGTGGTCGCAGGAGTTCTTCGGGCAGGTCGCGCGCCGGGTCGACCAGATCGCCGTCATGTCGTACGACACGTGGATGCCGCTGGAGGGCATGTACGGCGGGTACGTCGCCCAGCAGACGAGCCTCGCCCTGGAAGTGACGCCCGAGTCGACCGACCTCCTCATGGGACTCCCCTTCTTCCACGAGGACGACCTCGGCCACCACGAGAGCGCGGAAACGGTCGCCGCCGCCGTCCGCGGCACCCGCCTCGGCCTCGGCCGCACCGACCCCGGCCGCGAGCGTTTCGGCGTCGCGCTGTACGTCGACTTCGCGGCCCGCGAGGAGGACTGGGCGGCCTACCGCGCCGGCTGGCACTGACCCGGCCGTCCGGGTGCGCGCCCGTCCGGGGGCGCCGCCGGGGCGATTGGGCCGCACGGGTGGGGTTCGGCGGGGGCGCCGACGTGTCGGCACGGCCGGATCGGATCGGTCGCTTTCAGTGGATGAGCGATAGGTCTGATCATCTCCAAATGGCATGATTCCGGACGAAGGGGTACACATCATGTCCCAGGTCGGCGCCCCACGCGGGAGGACATGGTCCAGGAGCCCCCGCTCCCGCACGCTCCGCTCCGTCGCCCCCCTCACCAGCGCGGTCCTCGCCGTCACCGTGCTCGCCGGATGCTCCGGCGAGGGCGAGGAGCAGGCCCCGGCCGCCGCTCAGGACCACGCCCCCGCCGCACGCGAACGGGTCGCCGACGGCGGCACCCTGCGCTGGGCGGTCGACACGCTCCCCAGCACCCTCAACACCTTCCAGGCCGACGCGGACGGCACCACCGCCCGCGTCGCCGGAGCCGTCCTCCCCGCCCTCCACACCCTCGACGAGCGCGGCCGCCCGCAACGGAACCCGGACTACCTGGAATCGGCCGAGGTCATCGAGACCGAACCCAAGCAGGTGGTCCTCTACAAGCTCAACCAGCAGGCGGTCTGGAGCGACGGACGCGAGATCGGCGCCGCCGACTTCGTGGCCCAGTGGCGCGCCCTGAGCGGCCGCGACACCGCGTACTGGACCGCCCGCAACGCCGGGTACGAGCGGATCGAGAAGATCGAGCGGGGCAAGAACGACCTGGAGGTCCGGGTTACCTATGCCAAGCCGTACGCCGACTGGAAGTCCCTCTTCACCCCCCTCTACCCGAAGGAGGTGATGGGGTCCCCGAACGCCTTCAACGACGGGGCGCGCACCACGCTCAAGTCCACCGCAGGACCGTTCCTGCTGAAGAAGGTCGACCGCGCGAGCGGTGACGTCACCCTCGTCCGCAACCCTCGCTGGTGGGGGCAGCCCGCCAAGCTCGACAGCCTCGTGCTCAAGGCCGTACCCCGCACCGAGCGCGGTGCGGCCCTCGCCGCCGGCACGCTCGACCTCGCCGAGGTCGACCGGTCCACGGCCGAGCGGATCACCCTCGCGGTACGGGACGCACGGGCCGGCCGCAAGGGCGCCGAGGCGGCCGTCGCCCACGGCCCCGGCTCCGCGATCACCCCCGCCAAGGCCCTGAAGTCCTGGGCGCTGGCGTACGGCTCCGACGAGGAGCGGGCCGAGGAGGTGCGGGCCGCCCGGGAGGAGAACCGGCGGGCCGTCGCCCGGTACGCGGCCGAGCAGGACGGCCTCGCCCGGTTCGTCGTCCGCAAGTCCCTGGAGCCCGCCTACACCCAGCTCTCCCTCAACGGCGAGTCCGGCCCGCTCGCCGACGAGCGGGTCCGGCGGGCGGTGGCCCGCGCCATCGACCGCCAGGAGATCGCCGAGTCGGTGCTGAAACCGCTCGGACTGCCCGCGGGCCCGCCCGGGAGCCACCTCGCCCTGGCCGGCCAGCCGGCCTACGCCGACAGCAGCGACGCGCTCGGCGACCAGGACACCGCCGAGGCACGGGCGCTCCTCGCGGACGCGGGCTGGGTCCCCGGGGGCGCGGCCCGGAAGCCGGCCGGCACCAAGGCGGGCAGTGAGGCGGAGAAGGCCGAGAAGACGGAGAAGGCCGAGAAGACAGAGAAGGCCGAGAAGACAGAGAAGACGGAGAAGGCCGAGAAAGAGGAGCAGAAGCAGCCGAAGGAGAAGGAGGCCGCGGACGCCGCCTCCGACGAGGGCCTCTACATCGTCGGGGACGACAAGCCCGGCGAGCGCCCCGCCACCCCCCGTATCGGACCCGCGGGCCCCGAGAACGGCACCGGCGTCCTGGCGGCCGCCCCCGCCGCCGACCGCCAGGGCCGGGCCCTCCTCGCCCGCGCCGAGGCCCTGGACACCGGTACCGACGCCGGAGCCCGCGCCGCCCAGTCCGTCACCAAGCCGGACCGGGGCGTGGCCGGGGCCTACGCCCCGCGCGGCACCGCCGCCCCCGCCGCCGTACCGGCCGCGGACCAGGCCCTCGGGAAGGACGGCAAGGCACTCAGCCTCCGCTTCGTCCTGCCGTCCGGGCCCGGCTCCGAGTCGCTGCGCGCGGTCGGCGACCGGATCGTCCGGATGCTCGACGCGGTCGGCATCCGCACCCAGGTCACCAAGGTCTCCGACGAGAGCTTCTTCAAGGACCACATCGCCTCCGGCGACTACGACCTGGCCCTCTACTCCTGGCCCGCCACGGCCTTCCCGGCCACCGACGCCCGGCCGATCTTCGCCAAGCCCGAGCCGGCCTCCGACGGCTCCCTGCTGGTGGAGCAGAACTACTCACGCGTGGGCACCGACCGCATCGACCAGCTGTTCGACCAGGCGGCGGGGACCCTCGACGAGGAGGAGGCCAGGGAGCTGGTCCGCCAGGCCGACGCCCGGATCTGGGCCGCCGCCGGCTCCATCCCCCTCTATCAGCGCCCCCAGTTGGTCGCCGCCCGGGCGGACGTCGTGAACGCCGGCGCGTGGGGTTTCGCCGCCCCCCGCTACCAGGACATCGGCTACAAGAAGGCCGAAACCGTCAAGGGTGCCGGCCGAACCGCTGAAAAGCGCTGAAACCGCAGGTCACAACCTCAGAACCCGCTCAATTCCCTTGCCCGCCGGGCCTCCCGGCGGGCAGGATCACGTCGGACCCTTGACCCGGCCGCATGATCTTCCCCACACCCTGAAACCTCCCAGTAGACCCTCTCGGATCACAACCGGGGAAGCCCCTTGCGCGGCAGCCCCGTACCATAGGACATAGCCGTGGCGCGTCCGCCCGGCGGGCGTAAGAGGAACTGACGCCGATTCCCACGAACCGAGAGAAGCGCAAGCCACCCATGCCCACGCGCCACGACATCCGTAACGTAGCCATCGTCGCCCACGTCGACCACGGCAAGACGACCATCGTCGATGCCATGCTCAAGCAGGCGGGTGCCTTCGCCGCCCACCAGCAGCTCGACGACCGCATGATGGACTCGAACGACCTGGAGCGTGAGAAGGGCATCACGATCCTCGCCAAGAACACGGCGGTGAAGTACCACCCCAAGGACGGCGGGGCCCCGATCACGATCAACATCATCGACACCCCCGGCCACGCCGACTTCGGTGGTGAGGTCGAGCGCGGCCTGTCGATGGTGGACGCCGTCGTCCTCCTGGTGGACGCCTCCGAGGGTCCCCTGCCGCAGACCCGCTTCGTGCTCCGCAAGGCCCTCCAGCAGCGCAAGCCCGTCATCCTCTGCATCAACAAGACGGACCGCCCGGACTCGCGGATCGACGAGGTCGTCAACGAGACCTACGACCTCTTCCTGGACCTGGACGCCGACGAGGACCAGATCGAGTTCCCGATCGTCTACGCCTGCGGCCGTGACGGCATCGCCTCGCTGACCAAGCCGGAGGACGGCACGGTTCCGGCGGACTCCACCAACCTGGAGCCGTTCTTCTCCACGATCCTGGAGCACGTCCCCGCCCCGACGTACGAGGAGGACGCGCCGCTCCAGGCCCACGTCACCAACCTCGACGCCGACAACTTCCTCGGTCGCATCGCGCTGCTCCGCGTCGAGCAGGGCGAGCTGCGCAAGGGCCAGACGGTCGCCTGGATCAAGCGCGACGGGACGATCTCGAACGTCCGCATCACCGAGCTGATGATGACCGAGGCGCTCACCCGCAAGCCGGCCGAGGTGGCCGGCCCCGGTGACATCTGCGCCGTCGCCGGCATCCCCGACATCATGATCGGCGAGACCCTGGCCGACCCGGAGAACCCGATCGCGCTGCCGCTCATCACGGTGGACGAGCCGGCCATCTCCATGGTGATCGGTACGAACACCTCGCCGCTGGTCGGCCGTGGCGGCACCGGCAAGGGCGCCGACGCCAAGGCCGCGGTCAAGGACCGCAAGGTCACCGCCCGCCAGGTGAAGGACCGCCTGGACCGCGAGCTCATCGGCAACGTCTCGCTCCGCGTCCTCGACACCGAGCGCCCGGACGCCTGGGAGGTGCAGGGCCGCGGTGAGCTGGCGCTGGCCATCCTGGTCGAGCAGATGCGCCGCGAGGGCTTCGAGCTGACCATCGGCAAGCCGCAGGTCGTCACCAAGGAGGTCGACGGAAAGGTCCACGAGCCCGTCGAGCGCATGACGATCGACGTGCCCGAGGAGCACATGGGTGCCGTCACCCAGCTCATGGGCGTCCGCAAGGGCCGCATGGACAACATGTCGAACCACGGCTCCGGCTGGGTCCGCATGGAGTTCGTCGTCCCGTCCCGCGGCCTCATCGGCTTCCGTACGGAGTTCCTGACCCAGACCCGCGGCACCGGCATCGCCCACTCGATCCACGAGGGCCACGAGCCCTGGTTCGGCCCGCTCCAGACCCGTAACAACGGCTCGCTGGTCGCCGACCGCGCCGGTTCGGTCACCGCCTTCGCGATGACCAACCTTCAGGAGCGCGGCGTGCTCTTCGTGGACCCGGGCACCGAGGTCTACGAGGGCATGATCGTCGGCGAGAACTCGCGCTCCGACGACATGGACGTGAACATCACCAAGGAGAAGAAGCTGACGAACATGCGTTCCTCGTCGGCCGACTCCTTCGAGGCGATCGTCCCGCCGCGGAAGCTCTCCCTGGAGCAGTCGCTGGAGTTCTGCCGCGACGACGAGTGCGTCGAGGTCACCCCGGAGGCGGTCCGCATCCGCAAGGTGAACCTGGACGCCCGCGAGCGTGCCCGCGCGGCCTCCCGCGCGAAGAACGGCTGAGCCGTTCGGCCGCGGAGCCGGAACAGACGAAAGCGCCCGGCCGGGGTTCTCCCCGGCCGGGCGCTCCCGTTTTCCCCGTCCCCCGTTCACGTCCCCCGTTCACGGGTGGTGCGCGCCCCGCCCGTCCCCGCGCCGGCTGGTCGGGCCGGCGCCGGGCGGAGCGGTGGCGGGATCAGCAGTAGCGCTTGGCGTACGCGGCGAGGCTGCCGGCCGGCACGGACGTGCCGCGGCGCAGACCGCCCTCGGTGGCGGCGGAGCGGCCCGTGGTCAGCCTGCCGGGTCGGAGTCTTGCGGGCCGGGGGAGATGTGGGACACAGTTTTGAGCAACTTCTGAGCTTGACAGCAGAGTTGAGTGCACCCTTCCGCTTCCGGCGGCTTCGGCGGTGCGCGGCACCGGCTTCCCGAGGGCGTCAAACCGATTTTGATGCCGCGCGTCCGATTTCCGGACGTCGCTCTCCGGTACGTGTGTTAACAGTCCGTTTCGGGTGTGTCTGTCTGTGATCAGTTTGTCCGGATTTTGGCCTCTGACGCCTTGGTGATGTTGTCAAAACGAGACCACTTAAGTGTGGTTTACAGCCCGGACGTACTTAATAGTTGGCTCCATTGAGCTCGGGTCAATGGGTCAAGCACTGTGGGGAGTGCCGACTCACGAGCACACTCGGGGCGCTGGAGTCCTGGGCCGTCAGGGGTGTCGGCCGTCTCCGTGCGTCCCTTTCGTAGTGACAAGTGGACTCATGAGGAGGAACCCCATGCGTGGTGCCAAGAGCGCCAAGTGGGTTGCGGGCGCGATCGCCGTCGCCCTGGCAGCGACCGCCTGTGGCGGCAGCAAGGACAACGGGGAGGGCAAGGCCAAGGACGGCGGCGCGGTGAGCGTCGGCATCTCGGAGCCGAAGCGTCTGGTCCCGCAGACGACGACCGAGTCCGAGGGCTCGCAGGTGCTGGACGCGCTGTTCCGTCCGCTCGTCAGCTACGACAACAAGAACCAGCCGGTCGAGGACGCCGCCGAGTCCATCACCACGACCGACAACAAGCTCTGGACCATCAAGATCAAGCCGGGGCAGAAGTTCCACGACGGCACCCCGGTGACCGCCAAGAGCTACGTCCAGGGCTGGAACTGGGGCGCCTACGGCCCGAACGCGGCCGACGGCAACTACTTCTTCGCCACCATCGAGGGCTACGACGCCCTCAACCCGGCGGACCCGGACGGCGAGGAGGGCCCGAAGAAGGCTCCCGAGCCGACCGCCAAGGAGCTCTCGGGCCTGAAGGTCGTCGACGACACCACCTTCACGGTCAAGCTGGCGAAGCCCTTCGCCGACTACAAGACCGTCCTCGGCTACACGGTGTTCTACCCGCTGCCGGACTCCGCCATCGCCAACATCAAGGCGTACGAGCAGGCGCCGATCGGTCAGGGTGCCTTCAAGATCGAGGGCAAGTGGGAGCACAACAAGGCGATCAAGGTCGTCAAGAACCCTGACTACACGGGCACGAACAAGCCCAAGGTCGACTCCGTGACCTACAAGATCTACCAGAAGCAGGAGACGATGTACAAGGACGTCGTCGCCGGCGCCCTGGATGTCGTCCCGCAGGTCCCGAGCTCCGAACTGGCCAACGCCCCGAAGCAGTTCGGCAAGCGCTTCAAGTCGTCCCCGGCGTCGACCTTCCAGTTCGTGTCGTTCCCGACGTACGACAAGAAGTACGCGAAGCCGGAGATCCGCAAGGCGATCTCGATGGCCATCGACCGCGAGGAGATCACCAAGGTGATCCTCAACGACTCGCAGTCGCCGGCCCGTTCCTTCGTCTCCCCGGTCGTGGGTGGCTACCGCGAGAACACCTGCGGTGACTCCTGCAAGTTCGACCCGGCGGCCGCCAAGGCGATGCTCGCCAAGGCCGGCGGCATCGAGGGCAACAAGATCAACATCGGCTACAACGGCGATGGTGCCCACAAGGAGTGGGTGGACGCCACCTGCAACCAGATCAAGAAGAACCTCGGCGTCGAGTGCGTCGGCACGGCCGTCCCGCAGTTCGCCGAGCTGCTGACCCAGGTCGAGCAGAAGAAGTTCTCCGGCATGTTCCGGATGGGCTGGATCATGGACTACCCGTCCATGGAGAACTACCTCGGCCCGCTGTTCACCACCGGTGGTTCCTCGAACTACTACGGCTACAGCAACAAGCAGTTCGACAAGCTCGTCGAGGAAGGCCGCGCCGCCAAGACCTCGGCCGAGGCCATCAAGATCTGGCAGCAGGCCGAGGACATCCTCGTCCAGGACATGCCGGTGATCCCGCTGCGCTTCGGCAAGAACGTGTTCGCGCACAGCAAGAACGTGACGAACGTGGAGATGGACCTCTTCAACCGGGTCGACGTCACCAAGATCTCCAAGGCCTAAGGGCCTCAGGCATCTGACCCACATTTAAGAGTCGAGAACGGCGGCGGGGGCCGGCAACACCGGCCCCCGCCGTTTCTCGCGAGGAGGATCCATGGGCCGGTTCGTCATCCGACGAATCCTTCAGATGGTGCCCGTCTTCATCGGCACCACCTTGATCGTCTACGTGCTCGTCACGCAGATGGGTGGCGACCCCATCCAGAACCTGTACGGCGAGAAGCCAGTACCCGACAACATCAGAGCGACACTCACCGCCCAGTACCACCTCGACGAGCCGTGGTACCTGCAGTACTGGTACTACTTCAAGGGGCTGCTCCAGGGCGACTTCGGTGAGTCCATCCAGCAGGGCCGGCCCATCGCCGAACTGCTGGCCGAAGCCTGGCCGGAGACGCTGAAGGTCGCCGGTGTGGCCTTCACCTTCGAGCTCGTCGTCGGCGTCATCGCCGGTGTGCTCGCGGGCATGCGCCGCGGCAGCTTCATCGACAACCTGGTGCTCGTCTCCACCCTGACCGTCATCGCCGTCCCGATCTTCGTGCTCGGCAACGTCAGCCAGACCTTCCTCGGACAGGAATGGGGCCTGTTCCCCGTCTCCAGCACCGACGACGGCTTCATCAGCTATGTGCTGCCGGGTCTGGTGCTCGGCTCGGTATCGCTCGCGTACATCGCGCGCCTCGCCCGGGCCTCGGTCGCGGAGAACCTCCGCGCCGACTACGTCCGCACCGCCAAGGCCAAGGGCCTGCCGAAGAACCGGGTCATCGGCATTCACGTGCTGCGCAACTCGCTGATCCCGGTCGTGACCTACCTGGGTGCCGACCTCGGCACGCTCATGGGTGGCGCGATCGTCACCGAGGGCATCTTCAACATCCCCGGTGTCGGTTACCAGTTGTTCCAGTCGCTCAATGTGGAGGACGGTCCGGCGGTCGTCGGATTCGTCAGCCTGCTGGTGCTCGTGTACCTGATCACCGCGCTGATCGTGGACCTGCTGTACGCCGTGCTTGACCCGAGGATTCGCTATGAGTGACACGACCCAGATCGCCGAGGCCAACGCCAAGATCATGGACGGCCCGAACGTGCCCGGGCCGGAAACGGCCAGGTCGGAGAAGACGCGCAGCCTCGCGCAGGACGCCTTCCGGGACCTGGTCCGCCGTCCGATGTTCCTCGTCTCGGCGGTCCTGATCCTCGGGATCCTGACCATCGCGGCCTTCCCGAGCCTCTTCACCAGCGTCGACCCGCTCGCGTGCGACCTGAAGCACTCGATGGAGGGCCCCAGCGGCAGCGCCTGGTTCGGCTACAACTTCCAGGGCTGCGACGTCTACTCGCAGACCATCTACGGCACCCGCAACTCGGTGATCGTGGGTGTGCTGACGACGGCCTTCTCCCTGGTCATCGGTGGCCTGATCGGCGTCCTCGGCGGCTTCTTCGGCAAGTGGACGGACGCCCTCCTCTCGTTCGTCACCAACGTGTTCTTCGGACTGCCGCTGCTGCTCGCCGCGATCGTCATCCTGAACAACTTCCGTGACGAGAAGGGCATGCGCAACGCCGGCGTCATGGCCGTGGTCCTGACCCTGACCGTGGTCGGCTGGATGTCCATGGCCCGCGTCATGCGCGGTGCCGTCATGCAGGTGAAGCAGGCCGACTACGTGGCCGCCGCGCGCTCGCTCGGTGCCTCCACGTCGCGCATGATGTTCCGTCACGTGCTGCCGAACTCCGTCACCCCGCTGATCGTGGTCGCCACGATCTCGCTCGGCGCGGTCATCGGCGCGGAAGCCACCCTGAGCTTCCTCGGTATCGGCATCCGGCCCCCGGCCATCTCCTGGGGCGTGATGATCTCCGAGGCTCAGCAGCGCATCTCCTCGGGCCTGCACCCGCTGCTGTTCCCGTCCGGAATGCTCACCATCACGGTGCTCGCCTTCATCATGCTCGGCGACGCGGTTCGTGACGCCTTCGATCCGAAGCTGCGCTGAGAGGTAGGACGAACGCAGTGACCACCATCGACAAGACCGCGGCCGTCCCGGCGCCGCGCGACGGCGAGACCCACGAGGGTCCGCTCCTCGACGTCCGTGACCTCCACGTGGAGTTCCGTACGCGTGAGGGCGTCGCGAAGGCCGTGAACGGTGTCTCGTACTCCGTCAACGCCGGCGAGACCCTCGCCGTCCTCGGCGAGTCGGGCTCCGGCAAGTCCGTGACCGCGCAGGCGATCATGGGCATCCTCGACACCCCGCCCGGCTTCGTGACCAAGGGAGAGATCCTCTTCCGCGGCCAGGACATGCTGAAGATGTCCGAGGACGAGCACCGGAAGGTCCGCGGCAACAAGATCGCGATGATCTTCCAGGACGCGCTCTCCTCGCTGAACCCGGTCCTCTCCGTCGGCTACCAGCTCGGCGAGATGTTCCGGGTGCACCAGGGCCTCTCCAAGAAGGAGGCCAAGGCCAAGGCCATCGACCTGATGGACCGGGTGAAGATCCCGGCCGCCGCGGCGCGCGTCAACGACTACCCGCACCAGTTCTCCGGCGGCATGCGCCAGCGCATCATGATCGCGATGGCGCTCTCCCTGGAGCCGGACCTGATCATCGCGGACGAGCCCACCACGGCGCTCGACGTGACGGTCCAGGCCCAGGTCATGGACCTGCTGGCCGAGCTCCAGGCCGAGTACAACATGGGTCTGATCCTGATCACCCACGACCTCGGCGTGGTCGCCGACGTCGCGGACAAGATCGCCGTGATGTACGCGGGCCGGATCGTGGAGCAGGCGCCGGTGCACGAGCTGTACAAGCGCCCGGCCCACCCGTACACCAAGGGTCTGCTCGACTCGATCCCGCGCCTGGACCAGAAGGGCCAGGAGCTGTACGCGATCAAGGGCCTGCCGCCCAACCTGCTCAAGATCCCGTCGGGCTGCGCCTTCAACCCGCGCTGCCCCCGCGCCGAGGACATCTGCCGTACGGACGTCCCGCCGCTGGCCCCGGTGACCGAGCAGGACGGCGCGGATCTGCCGGGCCGCGGCAGCGCCTGCCACTTCTGGAAGGAGACGATCCATGGCTGAGCTCAGCAAGAACGACAAGGCCGAGGATGTGTCCGAGGCGGAGGCCGTAGCCGCCATCGAGGCCCCCGTCGAGCGTGGCGAGCCGATCCTCCAGGTGCGCAACCTGCAGAAGCACTTCCCGCTGACGCAGGGCATCCTCTTCAAGAAGCAGGTCGGCGCGGTCAAGGCCGTGGACGGGGTCTCCTTCGACCTCTTCCAGGGCGAGACCCTGGGCATCGTGGGCGAGTCCGGCTGTGGCAAGTCCACCGTCGCCAAGCTCCTCATGAGCCTGGAGAAGGCGACCGCAGGCGAGGTCTTCTACAAGGGCCAGGACATCACCAAGCTGTCCGGGCGCGCGCTGAAGGCGGTGCGCCGGAACATCCAGATGGTGTTCCAGGACCCGTACACCTCGCTCAACCCGCGCATGACGGTCGGCGACATCATCGGCGAGCCCTTCGACATCCACCCCGAGGTGGCCCCGAAGGGCGACCGGCGCCGCAAGGTGCAGGAGCTGCTCGACGTCGTCGGTCTGAACCCCGAGTACATCAACCGCTACCCGCACCAGTTCTCCGGCGGTCAGCGCCAGCGCATCGGCATCGCCCGCGGCCTCGCGCTCAACCCGGAGATCATCATCTGCGACGAGCCGGTCTCCGCCCTGGACGTCTCCGTCCAGGCGCAGGTCATCAACCTGATGGAGAAGCTGCAGGACGAGTTCAACCTGTCCTACATCTTCATCGCGCACGACCTGTCGATCGTCCGGCACATCTCGGACCGCGTGGGCGTCATGTACCTCGGCAAGATGGCCGAGATCGGCACCGACGAGCAGATCTACGACCACCCGACGCACCCGTACACCCAGGCGCTGCTCTCCGCGGTGCCGGTGCCGGACCCGGAGGCCCGCGCGCACCGCGAGCGGATCATCCTGACCGGTGACGTGCCCTCGCCGGCGAACCCGCCGTCGGGCTGCCGCTTCCGCACCCGCTGCTGGAAGGCGCAGGACAAGTGCGCGACGGAGGTCCCGGTCCTCGCGATCCCGGAGCGCTTCCAGGGGCAGGACACCCCGGCCGCGCACGAGTCGGCCTGCCACTTCGCCGAGGAGCGGACGGTCCTCTCCGTCTGATCCGGCGCGACACCCGTACGACGGAAAGCCCCCGGCACCCCACCAGGTGCCGGGGGCTTTCCCGTACCTCCGCGAGCCCCGGTTCATCCGGACGCCATAAACGTGCATACCCGTCAATATCAGGTGATATTGGGCCCTAAGTGAGTCCGAGGACCAACGGGAGGCATGTCATGCGCGGAGCCACGCTCGCCAGGTGGGCCGCACTGGCCACCGCCGTCGCCCTCGGGGCGACCGCCTGCGGTGGCGGTGACGACAGCGGCGGCGGAGGGGCCGACGGCATCGTGTCCTCCTCGTGGGGCGACCCGCAGAACCCGCTGGAGCCCGCGAACACCAACGAGGTCCAGGGCGGCAAGGTCCTCGACATGATCTTCCGCGGTCTCAAGCGGTACGACCCGAAGACCGGCGAGGCCAAGGACATGCTCGCCGAGAAGATCGAGACCAAGGACTCGACCACCTTCACCGTCACGGTCAAGGACGGCTGGACCTTCTCCAACGGCGAGAAGGTCACCGCCCAGTCCTTCGTCGACGCCTGGAACTACGGCGCCCACCTGAAGAACAACCAGAAGAACGCCTACTTCTTCGGGTACATCGAGGGCTACGACAAGGTCCACCCCGACCAGGGCGAGCCGACCGCCGACACCCTCTCCGGCCTCAAGGTCACCGGACCGCGCACCTTCACGGTCAAGCTCACGCAGAAGTTCTCGACCTTCCCCGACACCCTCGGTTACGCGGCCTTCGCGCCCCTCCCGAAGGCCTTCTTCACCGACCACGCCGGCTGGCTCTCGAAGCCCGTCGGCAACGGCCCGTACACCGTCGACTCGTACTCCAAGGGCTCCCAGATGGCCCTGAAGCGGTGGGACGGCTACCCCGGCGAGGACAAGGCCCAGAACGGCGGCGTCACCCTCAAGGTCTACACCGACAACAACACCGCCTACACCGACCTCCTGGCCGGCAACCTCGACCTGGTCGACGACGTGCCCGCCGCCCAGCTGAAGAACGTCCAGGCCGACCTCGGCGAGCGCTACATCAACACCCCCGCCGGCATCATCCAGACGCTCTCCATCCCCTTTTACGAGCCCGCCTGGAACAAGCCGGGCCAGGAGAAGCTCCGCAAGGGCCTCTCCATGGCGATCAACCGCGCCCAGATCACCGAGACGATCTTCCAGAAGACCCGCACCCCCGCCAAGGACTGGACCTCCCCGGTCCTCGGCGCCGACGGCGGCTACAAGGAGCTGTGCGGCGAGGCCTGCGAGTACGACCCGGCCGAGGCGAAGAAGCTGGTCGCGGAGGGCGGCGGCATCCCCGGCGGCACGCTGAGGATCTCGTACAACGCCGACACCGGCTCGCACAAGCAGTGGATCGACGCCGTCTGCAACTCCATCAACCGCGCCCTCGGCAACGACCGGGCCTGCGTCGGCAACCCCGTCGGCACCTTCGCCGACTACCGCAACCAGGTCACCACCCAGAAGCTGAAGGGCCCCTTCCGGGCCGGCTGGCAGATGGACTACCCGCTCATCCAGAACTTCCTCCAGCCGATGTACTACACCAACGCCTCGTCCAACGACGGCAAGTACTCCAACCCGGAGTTCGACAAGCTCGTCGACCAGGCCAACGCCGAGACCGACACCAAGAAGGCCGTCGAACTCTTCCAGAAGGCCGAGGAAGTCCTCCGCGACGACATGGGCGCCATCCCGCTCTGGTACCAGAACGGCAGCGCCGGCTACTCCGACCGCATCACCAACGTCTCCCTGAACCCGTTCAGCGTCCCGGTCTACGACCAGATCAAGGTCAACTGACGCCGGAGCAGGCCGACGGCGTACGGCCCGGCCCGCGGACCTCCGCGCCGGGCCGTACGCCTACCCCCCACACCCCCGGAGCCCCTCATGGGTCGTTATGTGATCCGGCGACTGCTGCAGATGATCCCGGTCTTCTTCGGCGCCACGCTGCTGATCTTCCTGATGGTGAACGTGATGGGCGACCCCATCGCCGGCCTGTGCGGCGACCGCCAGTGCGACCCGGCGACCGCCGCCCGGCTCAAGAAGGAGTTCGGCCTCGACAAGCCGGTCTGGCAGCAATACCTGACCTACATGGGGAACGTCTTCACCGGCGACTTCGGCACGGCCTTCAACGGCCAGGAGGTCACCGAGCTGATGGGCAACGCCTTCCCGGTCACCATCCGCCTCACGATCGTCGCCATCCTCTTCGAGATCGTCATCGGCATCAGTCTCGGCGTCCTCACCGGCCTGCGGCGCGGCCGCCCCGTCGACACCGGCGTGCTGCTGCTGACCCTGGTCGTCATCTCCGTCCCGACCTTCGTCACCGGCCTGCTGGCCCAGCTCCTCCTCGGCGTCAAGTGGGGCTGGATCAAACCCTCCGTCTCCTCGGCCGCCACCTTCGACGAACTGATCCTCCCCGGCCTGGTGCTCGCCTCCGTCTCCCTCGCCTACGTCACCCGGCTCACCCGCACCTCCATCGCCGAGAACAAGCGCGCCGACTACGTCCGCACCGCCGTCGCCAAGGGCCTGCCCCGCCGCCGGGTCATCACCCGCCACCTGCTGCGCAACAGCCTCATCCCCGTGGTGACCTTCATCGGCACCGACGTCGGCGCGCTCATGGGCGGAGCCATCGTCACCGAACGGATCTTCAACATCCACGGTGTCGGCTACCAGCTCTACCAGGGCATCCTCCGCCAGAACACCCAGACCGTCGTCGGCTTCGTGACCGTCCTCGTCCTGGTCTTCCTGGTGGCGAACCTGCTCGTCGACCTCCTGTACGCCGTCCTTGACCCGAGGATCCGCTATGCCTGACCAGCCCGAGCAGCCGTACGACGGCCAGGCCATCGCCCCGACGGGCGGCGGCGGCGCCTACGACCTCGCGATGGCCGAGGCCGAGACCCTGGAGAAGGGCCCACAGGCCCCCCCGGACGGCACCGGCCCGGACGACAAGCCCCGCTCGCTGTGGTCCGACGCCTGGCAGGACCTGCGCCGCAACCCCGTCTTCATCGTCTCCGGCCTGATCATCGTCTTCCTGGTGCTCATCGCCGTCTGGCCGCGGCTCATCGCCGACGGCAACCCGCTCGACTGCGACCTCGCCAAGGCCCAGCAGGGCTCCCAGCCCGGCCACCCCTTCGGATTCGACACCCAGGGCTGCGACGTCTACACCCGCACCGTCCACGGCGCCCGCGCCTCCATCCAGGTCGGCGTCTTCGCCACCCTCGGCGTCGCCGTCCTCGGCTCCGTCCTCGGCGGCCTCGCCGGCTTCTTCGGCGGCGCCTGGGACGGGTTCCTCTCCCGCGTCACCGACGTCTTCTTCGCGATCCCCGTCGTCCTCGGCGGCCTCGTCCTGCTCTCCGTCGTCAGCAGCAACACCGTGTGGCCCGTCATCGGCTTCATGGTCCTGCTCGGCTGGCCGCAGATCTCCCGCATCGCCCGCGGCTCCGTCATCACCGCCAAACACAACGACTACGTCCAGGCCGCCCGGGCCCTCGGCGCCTCGAACACCCGGATGCTCCTGCGCCACATCACGCCCAACGCCCTGGCCCCGGTCATCGTCGTCGCCACCATCGCCCTCGGCACGTACATCGCCCTGGAGGCGACGCTCTCCTTCCTCGGCGTCGGCCTCAAACCGCCCACGGTCTCCTGGGGCATCGACATCTCCGCCGCCTCGCAGAACGTCCGCAACGCCCCGCACATGCTGCTCTGGCCGGCCGGCGCCCTCGCCGTCACCGTCCTCGCCTTCATCATGCT
>NZ_JAPSIW010000626.1 GCF_031178505.1 Streptomyces sp.
GCTTGCCCTCGGCCTCGGCGGCCTCGCGGGCGGCCTTCTCCTCGGCCTCCGGGGCGAGCATCTTGACGATCTCGTCCAGGGTCAGCGGGTACGGGTCGTAGGCGTTGCCCACGAAGCCGGTGACGCCGGGCGTGTTGCGCACGACACCCCAGGACTCGTTCGTCAGGTCCATGCGGACCAGGACGTAGCCGGGGAGCTTGTTCTGCTTGACGTTCTTCCGCTCGCCGCCCTTGATCTGGACGATCTCTTCCTCGGGGACCTCGGCCTGGTAGATGAAGTCCTCGACGTTGAGCGAGACGGCGCGCTGCTCCAGGTTGGCCTTCACGCGCTTCTCGTAGCCCGCGTAGGTGTGGATGACGTACCACTCGCCGGGCAGGGTGCGCAGCTCCTCGCGGAGCGCGGCGACCGGGTCGACCGGGGCGGCCGGCTCGGCCTCCTCCTCGGTCTCGTCCGCGGTGGCCTCGGCCTCGGCGGTCTCGTCGTCCTCGGCGGACTCCTCGGCGTCGCCGTCGGCGTCCTCCGCCACGGCCTCGTCCTCGTCCTCGACGTGGACGGCCTCGTCCTCGGCGGCCTCGCCCGCGATCTCGTCCGCAGCGTCCGCCTGGTCCTCGTCGGCGGCCTCGACGATGTCCAGCTCGTCCTCGACGGACTCGGACTCGAAGGCGTCGTTCAGGTTCGCGTCAGACACGGTGGCTGCTTCTTCCTGCGATACAGATGGGGTGGAACAAAAAGTCAGCCGAAGACGTACTTGACTGCTTCCTGGAAGCCATAGTCAATCACGGTGACAAGGCCGATCATGATGACGACGAAGACAATCACCACGGTGGTGTACGTCGACAGCTGGCTGCGCGTCGGCCAGACGACCTTGCGGAGCTCCGCGACGATCTGACGGTAAAAGAGCGCGAGACGGCCCAGGGGGCCCTTCTTGCCGCGCTTGCCGCCCTTGCGGGACTTCTTCTTCGACTCCGCGGCCTCGTCTTCGGCATCAGGCATGTCGATGGAGCCTACGGCGTCCGTCACGATCTCTCACCTGATTCCGGGTCGTGGCCGTGCCGCGCCCGGGTGGAGCCGCACGGCGGTGCAATGAAGACGTACATGCGCACACAACCTGGCGGTGTGTGTAGCAGGGCCGGAGGGACTTGAACCCCCAACCGCCGGTTTTGGAGACCGGTGCTCTACCAATTGAGCTACGACCCTTTGTTGCTGCCCCCAACCTACCGCATCGTGAGATGTGGTCGGTGCGGGCCAACGAGGAGAGAGTGTACGTGGTGAGGGGCCCCACGTCGAACAGATAGCGCGCCGACCCGGCGGCGGACGCGCGTACGACCAGGAATGACCGTTCCTGTCCGCTCCGTGAAACCTGTGTGCCGGGCCGTGAAGCGGTCTGGGACGATGGGCCGCATGAGCGCTGCTACCCCTCCCACCGAGCGTCGGGTCTCCGCCCGGATCGGTGCGATCTCCGAGTCCGCCACCCTCGCCGTCGACGCCAAGGCCAAGGCCCTCAAGGCCGCCGGGCGCCCGGTGATCGGTTTCGGCGCGGGTGAGCCCGACTTCCCCACGCCGGACTACATCGTCGAGGCGGCCGTCGAGGCCTGCAAGAACCCCAAGTACCACCGCTACACCCCGGCCGGCGGTCTGCCCGAGCTGAAGGCGGCCATCGCCGCCAAGACGCTGCGCGACTCCGGATACGAGGTCGACGCCTCCCAGGTCCTGGTGACCAACGGCGGCAAGCAGGCGATCTACGAGGCCTTCGCCGCGATCCTGGACCCGGGCGACGAGGTCATCGTCCCGGCGCCGTACTGGACGACGTACCCCGAGTCGATCCGGCTCGCGGGCGGTGTGCCGGTGGAGGTCGTGGCCGACGAGACCACCGGTTACCGGGTCTCGGTGGAGCAGCTGGAGGCGGCCCGGACGGAGCGGACCAAGGTCGTCCTCTTCGTCTCCCCGTCGAACCCGACCGGCGCGGTGTACTCCGAGGCCGACACCGAGGCGATCGGCCGCTGGGCCGTCGAGCACGGCCTGTGGGTGCTGACCGACGAGATCTACGAGCACCTGGTGTACGGCGACGCCTCCGCCGTCTCCCTGCCGGCGGTCCTGCCGGAGCTGCGCGACAAGTGCATCGTGGTGAACGGTGTCGCCAAGACGTACGCGATGACGGGCTGGCGCGTGGGCTGGATCATCGGCCCGAAGGACGTGGTGAAGGCCGCGACGAACCTCCAGTCGCACGCCACCTCCAACGTGAGCAACGTGGCGCAGGTCGCCGCGCTCGCCGCCCTGACGGGGAACCTGGACGCGGTGGCCACGATGCGTGCCGCCTTCGACCGGCGCCGCCAGACGATGGTGCGGATGCTCAACGAGATCGAGGGCGTCTACTGCCCGACGCCGGAGGGCGCGTTCTACGCGTACCCGTCGGTGAAGGCGCTGCTCGGCAAGGAGATCCGCGGCCGGCGCCCGCAGGACTCGGTCGAGCTCGCGGCCCTGATCCTGGACGAGGCCGAGGTCGCGGTCGTCCCGGGCGAGGCCTTCGGCACGCCGGGCTACCTGCGCCTGTCGTACGCGCTCGGCGACGAGGACCTGGTGGAGGGCGTGTCCCGGATCCAGAAGCTGCTGGCGGAAGCCCGCGACTGACCCGTCGGAGTTCGGCAGGTCGGCGGCCCCCGGTTCCGAGGAACCGGGGGGCCCGTCTGGCTTCGGGCCGGGGCCCATGGGGGGAAATGGGTGTCCGGGCCCGTCCGGTTGCGGCAGGATCGGCCGATGGAGCACGTTCACCGCGACATCACCCTGCTGCCCAAGGCCCATCTGCACCTGCACTTCACGGGTTCGATGCGGCCCTCGACCCTCCTCGAACTGGCCGACAAGTACGGCGTGCACCTGCCCGAGGCGCTGGGCGGCGGTACGCACCCGCGTCTGCGGGCCACCGACGAGCGCGGCTGGTTCCGCTTCCAGCGGCTGTACGACATCGCCCGCTCCTGCCTGCGCGAGCCCGAGGACATCCGGCGGCTGGTGCGCGAGGCGGCGGAGGAGGACGTCAGGGACGGCTCGGGGTGGCTGGAGATCCAGGTCGACCCGACCTCGTACGCCCCTCATCTCGGCGGTCTGATCCCGGCCATGGAGGTCATCCTGGACGCGGTCGACGCGGCGTCCCGGGAGACGGGCCTCGGGATGCGGGTGCTGGTCGCGGCGAACCGGATGAAGCACCCGCTGGAGGCCCGGACGCTGGCCCGGCTCGCGGTCCGGTACGCGGACCGGGGGGTGGTCGGTTTCGGCCTGTCCAACGACGAGCGGCGGGGCCTGGCCCGGGACTTCGACCGGGCCTTCGCCATCGCCCGCGACGGCGGTCTGCTCGCGGCCCCGCACGGCGGCGAGCTGACCGGTCCGGCGTCCGTACGGGACTGCCTGGACGATCTGCGGGCGTCGCGGATCGGCCATGGGGTGCGGGCGGCGGAGGATCCGCGGCTGCTGCGGAAGCTCGCCGAGCGGGGGGTGACGTGCGAGGTGTGCCCGGCGTCCAACGTGGCGCTCGGGGTGTACGAGACGCCCGCGGACGTCCCGCTGCGCACGCTGTTCGACGCGGGCGTCCCGCTGGCGCTCGGCGCGGACGACCCGCTCCTCTTCGGCTCGCGTCTGGCGGCCCAGTACGAGATCGCCCGCGAGCACCACGGCTTCACGGACGGGGAGCTGGCGGAGCTGGCCCGCCAGTCGGTGCGGGCCTCGGCGGCGCCGGAGGGCGTACGGGCGAAGCTGCTGGCCGGGATCGACGACTGGCTGGGCGGCTGACGCCCGTACGCCGGTGTGCTTGCGGGCTCAGAGGCCGGTGCCGACCATCACGGGCTCGTTGACGAGGGTGATGCCGAAGGCGTCCCGGACGCCGGCGACGACCTCGCGGGCGAGGGCGAGGAGGTCCTCGGTGGTGGCCTCGCCGCGGTTGGTGAGGGCGAGGGTGTGCTTGGTGGAGATGCGGGCCGGCCCGGAGCCGTACCCCTTGGTGAAGCCGGCCTTGTCGATGAGCCAGGCGGCGGAGGTCTTCACGGCGCCGTCCTCGCCCGCCGGGAAGGCCGGCGGGGTGACGTCGGGGCCGAGCCGCCCGGCCACGCGCGTGAGGAAGGTCTCGTACTCCTCCGCCGTGAGGATCGGGTTGGTGAAGAACGACCCGGCGGACCAGGTGTCGTGGTCCTGGACCCCGAGGACCACGA
>NZ_JAPSIW010000067.1 GCF_031178505.1 Streptomyces sp.
TCGTATCGGTGGGCGAGGCACACGACGAGAACGGTGCGGCCGTCGTACGGCCGGGCCGCCGGACGCCTAGCGGGGACCGCCCGACCCGCGCGCGCCGCCCGTCAGGTCGTGCTCCAGCGCGCGCTCCACGGCGGTCAGCGGCAGATCGGCACGCAGCCGTTCCGGGTGGCCGGGAGGGGGCACCTCCCACCGCACCCCGCGCCGGACGGGCTCGTAGGCGTCCGTCCTGCCGCAGACGCACAGCATCCCGTACGTGACCAGACCGTCCCACAGGCCACGCACGAACCGGCGGGGGAGCAGGTGATCCATCGTCGCCCTCCAGTCGGCCGGTGTGTCCGCGGTGTCCGCGGCGGCCACCGTCCGCCGCGGCGCTCGAGTGCGCGCGGTGCCGGGGTGGAGCGGTGCCGGGGCGGGACGGCGTCCCGCGGGCTCGTGCCGTGCCACCTGCCGTCGCGGCGACGGGTTCGAGCGGTGCGCGAGGGCCGCCCGAGCGGATCACGAGCGGTTCCGGACAGGGTCGGGTGCACGGCCGCCGAAAACGCCGAAACGATAAAGCGGCCCGGCGGAGACGCCTCGAACGACGAAGGGTGTGGACGATGCCGGAAGCGCGAGTGCACCGCGTGGTCAGCGAAGTGACCGCATCGGCCCCGGCCGGCGTGATGTACGGGCTGATCGCCGACGCCTCCCAGTGGCCCCTGTTCTTCCCACCGTGTGTCCACGTCGAGCAGCTGGACTTCGACGGGACACGGGAGCGGCTGCGCGTGTGGGCCGTGGCCGGGGACCGGATAGCCTCCTGGGTCTCCTCCCGCCGCCTGGACGTCGGACGCCGCCGTGTGGAGTTCACCAAGGACCTGCCCGACGCGCCGGTGGAGTCGATGAACGGCGTCTGGACGGTGCGGCCGCTGGGCGACCGCTGCCGGGTGACCCTGGAGCACACCTTCACCGTCGTCGGCGACGTGCCCGCCGACGCGGCCTGGGTGGAGCAGGTCACCCGCGACAACAGCCGCTCCCAGTTGGACCGGCTGGCCTGGCTCGCCGAACGCTGGACGCGACTCGACGACCTCGCCCTGTCCTTCGAGGACACCGTGCACGTCAAGGCGCCGGCGGAGCTGGTCGTCGACTTCCTGTACCGCGCCGCGGACTGGCCCGACGCGCTGCCCCACGTCAGCGCGCTGCACGTGGTCGAGGAGGTTCCCGGCGTCCAGGTCATGTCGATGGGCAGTCTGTCGGCCGACGGGAGCGCGGTGAGCACCGAGTCCGTGCGCATCTGCTTCCCGAGCGCGGGCCGCATCGTCTACAAGCAGACCAGGACCTCGCCGCTGCTGGCCGCGCACACCGGGGAGTGGTCCGTCGAACCCGACGAGTCGGGCCTCAACCTGACCGCGCGGCACAACGTCCTGCTCCGCGAGGAGGGCGTCGAGCAGGCGCACGGCGCGGACGGGGACCTGGCCGAGGTGCGCAGGCGCGTCCGGGACGACCTCGGTCGGGCCGGGCTCCTGGTGCTGCATCACGCCACCCAGCACGCCGCGGGCGCGGTGCGTGTCCTGTGACCACCTTCGCCAACCCCGACGGCCGCGCGGGCCGGCACCGCACCGGCATCTGGGACGACGGTGAGCCCGAGCACGCGGTCCATCTGGAGGCGGCGCTCGGCGACCCGTTCGACCCGGACAATCCGCACGGCCACCAGGCACTGCTGCACGCCGACGACGCCCGCGAGGTGCCCGCGGCCACCGAGGAGCTGCTCACCCGCGCGGGACTCGCCGCCGAGTTCGTCCCGCACGACGTCGGCGGACGCCTCACCGATCTGGAACGGCTCGCCCGCGTCCTGCGCCCCGTTTTCCGCCGCGACCTCGCCCTCGGCTACGGCTTCGGAGTCACCTCCCTGTTCGCCGCCTCGTCGGTGTGGACGGCGGGCGACGAACGGCAGCGGCGAGCACTGGCGCGGGTCCTGCTCGACGGCGGCCGGGTCTCGATCGTGCACCGCGAGGTCGCGCACGCCAACGCCATCCTGCGCAACGAACTCCGGGCGGTGCCCGCCCCCGGCGGCTACCTGCTGAACGGCCGCAAGGACGCCGTGATCAACGCCGACCGTACGGACGTCTTCGTCGCCTACGCCCGCACCAGCGCCGAGGACGGCCCCGGCAGCCACTCGGTGCTGCTCCTGGGCGCCGAACCGGTGCGCTCCGGCGAGGTGCGCCGGCTGGAGCGGGTACTCACCCCCGGCATGCGCGGCGCGCACTTCACCGGGCTGGCCCTCCTCGACGTGTTCCTGCCCGAGAGCGCCGTCGTCGGCGCCGTCGGGGACGGGGTCACCCTCGCCCTGCGCAGCTTCCAGATCAGCCACTGCCTGGTGCCGGGCATCGTGCTCGCGGGCGTGGACGGAGTGCTGCGGCAGGCCGTGCGCGCGGCCACCGAGAACCGCCCCGGCGGACAGCCCGCACGCCGCTGGCACCGGGCCCTGGCCGGTGTCTTCGCCGACCTGCTGGCCTGCGACGCCATGGCCGTCACCGGACTGCGCGCGCTCAGCCTCGTACCGCAGGACGCGTACCTGCTCGCCGCGGCCGTCAAGTACACGATGCCGGACCTGCTGCGCGAGGACCTGGAGGACCTGGCCGCCGTGCTGGGCGCCCGCGGCTACGACCGCGGACCGCTGTACGGCGGCTTCCAGAAGCTCGCCCGGGACCTGCCCGTGGCCGGGCTCGGGCACTCCGGCACCGCGGTGTGCCAGGCGGTGCTCGTGCCGCAGCTGCCGGCGCTGGCCCGCACCGCCTGGTTCCGGACCCCGGAGCCGCCCGCCGAGCTGTTCCGGCCGGGTGCGCCGCTGCCCGCGTTCGACCACCGCAGACTGACGCACTCCGGAACGGACGACCTGCTCACCGCCACGCTCATCGGCGTCGCCGAACGCCTCGGAGCCCAGCCCCCCGAAGGGCCGCAGCACGCGGCACTGGCCGCGCTGGCGCGGACGTTCGTCGAGGAACTGCGGGTGCTGCGCGCACGGTGCGCGGCTCTGCCCGTCTCCGGCAGCACCGCGTTCGACCCACAGGCCTGTGCCCTGGCCGACCGCTACGCCCTCGTCCTGGCCGCCGCCGCCTGTCTGGGCGTGTGGGAGGCACAGTCGGGCGGCGACTCGTTCCTCTCCCGGCCGGCCTGGGCCGTTCTCGCCCTGAGCCGGATCGGGCGCAGACTCGGGGCCCCGGTGCCCGACCTGCCGCCCGGGCTCGAGGCGGAGGTCCTGGCGGAGGTGCTCGAGCGCAGCCTCCGGCGGCGCAGCCTCGACCTGTACGGAACGGAACTGGCCGGCTGAGCGGCCGGTCACCGGGGACCGGGGCACGGGACGGCACCCGCCGGGCGGGCGGCTCGCCGGCCCCGGACCCACCCCCGGCCCCGCGCACAGCGGACCGGACCGGGACTACACGCAGGGAGACGACGATGGACCGGGTGACGATCGCCGCGCCCCTTCACGTACCGCGGCCCGCGGGCCCCTGGCACGGGGTGCGCGAGAACCTCTCGCAGCTCGGCAACGCGCTGGTCTACACGACGTGGAGCGAGTGGCTGCCCAGCGTGCTGACCACCCCCCGGCTGCGCCAGCTGCTCGGCCCCGACTGGGACAGGTACCGGCGTACTCCCGACGCCGCCGTGCGCTACCGGTTCGCCGCGGCGCGGCTGCTCATCAAGTACACGGCCGCCGCGGCCCTGGACACCCCGCCGGAGTACCTCGACCTCGCCTACCGGCTGGCCGGACGGCCGTACCTGCGGGGCTTCGACCAGATCGAACTCAGCCTCAGCCACACCGGTGACGTCCTGGCCGTGGGGCTCAGCCGAACCGGCCGCATCGGCGTCGACGTGGAGCCCGCCGACCGGTTCGTCCGCCTGGACCTGCTGCGCCGCCAGATCCTCACCCCCGTCGAGGAGCAGGAGATCGCCGAGCTGCCCGAGAGCCGGCGGGGCCCGCACGTACTGAGGCTGTGGACCCTCAAGGAGGCCTACAGCAAGGCGCTCGGACAGGGACTGCGCCTCGGCTTCAAGCAGTTCGGCTTCAGTACCGAGGGCCGGTTGCGCGCTCCCGACGGCAGCTCGGCCACGCGCGGCGAGTGGGGCTTCGACACCTACCCGGTCATGGAGCGCTATCTGCTCAGCGTCGCCTGCCACGACGCGGGGCTGAACACCGCGGGTGACACCTCCGTCGAGACCATGCTGGACCGGGGGTTCCTCTCCGCGATGGCCCAGCCGCCGGCTGACGGCGCCGGGTCCGCCGGGCGGCCGTAGGGCCTGTCCGGCGGATCGTGCCGCAGACGGGCCCGGGGCCCGAGCGGCTCTGTGGCGCTTCTGTGGTCGCGTCAGTCTCCCGTCAGCCGTCTGCCATCCCCGTCTGCGACGCTGCCGTCAAGGAGCGCCGTGCTCTCGGACACGCCCGGCCGCCGGGCGGGCCGGAGCAGGGCCCGTACCGGAGCAGCGATCTCGGGGAGGTGACCCATGGCGAGGCGGAACCGGCCGCGTGCCGGGCGGGGGCGAACCGACCGCAGGACCGTTTCGCCCGGCCGCCGAACGTGGCCGCAGTCCCTGCCGGTGACCTGGCAGCAGTACGAGGTGCTGCTCGACTCCTTCGCCCACCGGGGGGCCGGCCGTCACGTCGCGCAGTTGGCGTGGTGCTGGCACGGGCCGCTGGACACCGAGCGTTTCACCGCGGCCTGGCAGTCGGTCACCGACCGGGAGATCGTCCTGCGGGCGGCCGTCGCCTGGGACACCTTCCCCCGGATCGTCTTCCACGAGCGCGCCCACGCCGAGGTGGACCACTGTCCGGCCGGCACCGACTGGGACGAACTGCTGGAGCGGGACCGTCTGCGCGGCTTCGACCTGCGCCGGCCCGGTCCGCTGCGCATCACGCTCGTCGACGCCGGCGAGCCCGGGGAGAGGCGCACCGCCGCCACCCACGTCCTGCTGACCTTCCACCATGCCCTGCTGGACGCCTGGAGCGTCTTCCTGCTCATGGAGGAGTTCTGCCGGGCCTACCTCGCCGACGGCGTGCTGCCCGGCGGGGAGCGGCGGCCCGACCTGCGGGACTGGACCCGCTGGCTGGACCACCAGGACACCCGCCCGGCCCGGGACTTCTGGAGCGGCGCCGCCCGGGACACGTCCGTGGCCGTGCTGCCCGCGCGGCCCGGACCGGCCACCGCGCAACGCGGGTCCGGGCGCGCCGAGGTCCGGCTGAGCGCCGCCGAGGCCGACCGGATCTACCGCTGGGCCGCCGCCCGTGCCGTGCCCGACTCCTGCGCCGTGCAGGCCGTCTGGGCGCTCCTGCTCTACCGGGCGGCCGGGGTGCGGGGCCCGGCGCCGGTGGGCTTCGGCGTGACCGTCTCCGGACGCGGCATCACCCTGGACTCGGTCGAGCGGCTGGTCGGACCGCTGCGCACCAGCGTGCCGATGGCGGTACGGGTCGACCCGGAGTCCTCGGTGCGCGGGCTCCTGACCGCGTTGCGTGACCGGGCGCTGGACATGGCCGCCTATGAGTGGGTGCCGACCGGGCAGATCCGGGAGTGGACCGGCCGCGACGGCCGGTCGAGCCTGATGGAGTCCCAGGTGGCCTGGGAGAACACCCCGCGCCCGTTGCCCGACCTCAGCGGCAGACTCGCCGACGCCGGCATCCGATTGGAGCCGCGTCGGGCGACCGACGGCCACACCTCGCTGCCCGCTGCCCTGCTGGCCCACCGCGCCGCCGACGGTTCGCTGACGCTGACCGTGGCCCACGACCGGGCCCGGCTCAGCGACGACGAGGCCTGGAAGCTCGCCGGTCACTGCGCCCGGCTGCTGCGCCGACTGCCGTCGACCACCGGGGAGGCGACCGTCGCCGACGTGCTGCGCGTGCTGGAGGGCGACCCGCCGCCGCGGGCCGCGCCGCCGCCACGCGGGCACCCGCCTCGCGCAGTCCGGCTCCGCCCGTACTCCACGGGCGGACGACCGGGGGTCGACCGTGCCGGGAGCGAGTCTTGACACCCTGAGCCGACCGACCACGAAGGAGGCGCCCATGCGCGACGGCACGGAGGAGTACTGCGAGATCGATATGGCTGTCTTCGGCATGGTCCCGGTGGGGGCCGCGCCGCCGTTGCGGCTGGCAGGGGCCGACGAGGACGACGACGAGTTCCTCACCATCGTGCGCAGCATCGACTGAGCAGCAACGACCGTTGTACGGCGGGCCCGTGGCCGCCGTGTCCGAGAGTGAGGATCCACGCGAGATGTCGCTGTCCGAGCAGCATCCGAAGGCCCCGGCGGTGCCCAGGTCGGTCGAGGAGTTCCTGAACGACGCCCAGCACGTCGCCGCCTTCACCACCGTCCGGCCCGACGGCACGCTCCACGTGGCCCCGGTCCGGTTCACCTGGGACGCGGCCGCCGGCCTGGCCAGGGTCATGACGGTCGACACCTCGCGCAAGGCCCGCAACCTGCTGGACGCGCCGGGCGGCCGGGTGGCGCTGTGCCAGGTGCACGGCTTCACCTGGGCCACGCTGGAGGGCACCGCGACGGTCGTGCGGGACCCGGCGAGGGTCGCCCTGGGGGCGAAGCTGTACACCAAGCGGTACTGGTCTCCGCCGCCCAGTCCGCCCGGCCGGGTGGTCATCGAGATCGAGGTCGACCGCGTCCTGCACCTGAACACCTGAACACCTGAGCGCCTGAACACCCGGGCATCCGGGAGCCGCGGGCGCGGCAACGTGGGACGGCACCGGCGGACCGCCGGTGCCGTCCCACGCACGTCCTCAGCCCGCCGCCGGCGGCGGGCTCCCGTCCGCCCACAGCAGCCGGAAGGACAGCAGGGTCAGCCGCCAGCCCTCGGGGGTGCGGCGCGCCGCTCCGTCGACGAAGGTGCCCGTGGCGAACAGCGGCGGCAACTCGCCCTGCGGGCGGGCGTGGTGCGCGTGGTGGACATGGGTGGACAGCAGATTCGCGCGGAGGACGGCGCGGTCGCCGTCGACCGTCACGACGGGCGGCGAGCCCAGGTGCTGCGTCGCCGCGAAGGCCGAGAGCGCCGCCGCGTGCCACGCGGCCATGCCGGCGCGTCCCTCGTGCCGGCTGATCGGGAACGCGACCACCGCGTCCTCGGTGAACAGCGCGGCCGCCCAGGCGTCGTCCAGTTCCTCGTCGTCGAGCGAGATCAGATAGCGGGCGAGCAGATCGGCTACCGCCGCGGCGGCGTCGGCCGCTGTTTCACCGGCGGTGAATTCATCGGTCATCCGGGTGGAAGTCATGTCTGAGAATGCCGTCACCGACACCCGGCCGGGCAAGTCGGCCTGGCGAAGACCTGACGTACCCGACGTTTCTCTGGCATTCCTTGTAGAAAACCTGTACCAACGGCTATTTACGGCCTTCTCCGCCCCTGGCAATACTGGCCGGACACCAGTGGGGAAGAGGGCATATGAGTTTCTTCGATGCGGATGTCATTGTAGTGGGGTCCGGTCCCACCGGACTCATGCTCGCGGGTGAATTGAGGCTCAATGGAGTCTCGGTCATCGTGCTCGACAAACTTTCGGAACCGATTCAGCAGTCACGGGCTCTCGGTTTTTCGGCGCGGACCATCGAGGAGTTCGACCAGCGTGGCCTGATGGCCCGTTTCGGCGAGGTCGGGGTCATTCCCGCCGGCCATTTCGGTGGCGTACCGCTCGACTACCAGATCGTCGAGGGCGGTTCCTACGGCGCCCGCGGCATCCCCCAGGCCCGCACCGAGGGCATCCTCGGCGGCTGGGCGCGGGAGCTGGGTGCCGAGGTGCGGCGCGGGGTGGAGGTCACCGGCCTGGACGCCGGCGACGACGGTGTGGAGGTGACCGCCCGGACGTCGGACGGCCCCCTGCGGCTGCGCGCCCGCCACGTGGTGGGCTGCGACGGCGCCCGCAGCATCGTGCGCACCCTCGCCGGCATCGACTTCCCCGGCACCGAACCGGCCATCGAGCTGCGTTTCGCCGACATCTCCGGCGTGCCGCTGCGTCCCCGCTTCAGCGGGGAGCGGGTCCCCGGCGGCATGATCATGGTGATGCCCATCGGGCCGGACCGCAGCCGCATCATCTACTTCGACGCCGCCGAACCGCTGCGCACCGCCCCCGGCCCCATCACCTTCGAGGAGGTCGCCGAGGCCTTCGAGCGGCTGTCGGGCGAGGACATCAGCGCCGCCACCCCGCTGTGGGTCAGCTCCACCACCGACGTCAGCCGACAGGCCGCGCAGTACCGCAAGGGCCGGGTCTTCCTCGCAGGCGACGCGGCCCACATCCACCTGCCCATCGGCGCCCAGGGCATGAGCGCGGGCATCCAGGACGCCGTGAACCTCGGCTGGAAGCTGGCCCTGGACGTCAAGGGCCTCGCGCCCGAGGGGCTGCTGGACACCTACCACAGCGAGCGGCACCCGGTCGGCGCCCGCATCCTCACCAACACCCTCGCCCAGCGCATCCTCTACCTCGGCGGTGACGACGTCGCCCCGATGCGCGAGGTCTTCGCCGAGCTGGTGCACAGCCACGAGTCGGTCCAGCGCCACCTGGTCGGCATGGTCACCGGCCTGGACATCCGGCACGACGTCGGCGGCGGCGACCACCCGCTGCTGGGTCGCCGCCTGCCCGAGCGTGAGCTGATCGTCGACGGCGAGAAGGTGTCCAGCACCACGCTGCTGCACCCAGGGCGTCCCGTGCTCCTGGAGCTCTCCGGCGACCACGGGCTGCGGGCCGCGGCCGCGGGCTGGTCGGACCGCGTCGACGTGATCGCCGCGGAATTCGACTGCGACGTTCCCGTGGACGGCATCCTCGTCCGCCCCGACGGCTACGTCGCCTGGGTCGCCGGTCTCGGTGCCGGGGCCGACGGTCTCACCGCCGCCCTCGGCCGCTGGTTCGGCCCCTCCGCCTGACCGCCTCGGGCCGCAGCGAAACAGTCCGCACCCCACACCAAGGAAGCGAAGGATCGATCCATGCCCATCATCTCCGCCGAGGACAAGCACCTCACCGTCCTGAACCTGTTCACCACGGACACTCCCGAGAAGCAGGCCAAGCTGATCGAGGAGATGACCAAGATCGTCAACGCGGCCACGTACGAGGGCTGGATGTCCTCCACCGTCCACTCGGGCATCGACGGCTACGGCACCCTCAACTTCATCCAGTGGCGCAGCGGCGAGGACCTCGAGAAGCGCTACGAGGGCGAGGAGTTCAAGCACCGCACGCTCCCGGTGTTCGGCGAGATCACCACCTCGATCCGGCTGATGCAGAACGAGGTCGCCCACACGCTGACCTCCGACGCCCTCGGCGGCAAGATCGAGATCGGCCCGGACCGTGACGACTACACCGTCTTCACGCTCTTCCCGGTCACCGAGGACGGCGTGGACGAGGCGGTCGACGCCCTCGGCCCCGGCCAGGCGTTCCTCGCCGACGTGCCCGGCTTCCGCGCCCACGTCGTGCTCAAGGGCCTGCGCGCCCGCGGCATCGAGGGCTCCTTCGTCATCTCCTACTCCCAGTGGGACAGCAAGGAGGCCTTCGAGGTCTACCGCGACCAGGCCGTCGAGGAGCAGCCCGACGCCCGCAAGGCGGCCGTGGCCCGCGTCCGCGCCGTCGTCACCGGCCAGCCCTACCTCAACACCTACCGGGTCGTGCACACGCGCTCCGCCGGGGAGTGAGCCGGGCCGGCGCGCCGTAGGACGGCACACGCATCCGCACGCCTCCGGAACGTCCGCTCCCTCGCACTGGATCACGCGGAGGACGGCCGGTCCGGGGGCGTGCGCGCCTGTGCGCCGCCGGACCGCCACCGGCTCAGGTGGAACTCAGGTATCCCCCGTGCGGGCCGCTACCGCCTGGCCACACCGTCGAGGGCAATGGAGCCGAACGCGGCCGCCGGGCCGGGGCAGTCCGCTCCGCGACCCCTCCCACGCAACCGCCGAGGAGCTAAACCTTATGCACAGCACGCTGATTGTCGCCCGGATGGCAGCCGCCTCGAGCAACGACGTGGCGCGGCTGTTCGCCGACTTCGACGCGACGGACATGCCCCACCGCATGGGGACGCGGCGCCGCCAGCTGTTCTCCTACCGGGGCCTGTACTTCCACCTCCAGGACTTCGACGAGGACAACGGCGGCGAGCTGATCGAGGCCGCCAAGACCGACGAGCGCTTCGTCCGCATCAGCGAAGACCTCAAGCCCTTCATCGAGGCCTACGACCCGAAGACCTGGCGCTCGCCGGCCGACGCCATGGCCACCCGCTTCTACACCTGGGAGGCGTCGGCGTGAGCAGGCGACGCGTCGTCATCACCGGGATCGAGGTCATCGCCCCCGGCGGCGTCGGCAGGGAGAACTTCTGGAAGCTGCTGAGCAACGGCCGTACGGCCACGCGCGGCATCACCTTCTTCGATCCCACGCCGTTCCGCTCCCGGGTGGCCGCCGAGGCCGACTTCGACCCCTACGAGCACGGTCTGACTCCGCAGGAGGTCCGCCGGCTGGACCGGGCCGCGCAGTTCGCCGTCGTCGCCTCGCGAGGCGCCGTCACCGACAGCGGCATCGACCTGGCCGCGCACGAGCCGCACCGGGTCGGTGTCACCGTCGGCAGCGCCGTCGGCGCCACCATGGGGCTGGACCAGGAGTACCGGGTCGTCAGCGACGGAGGCCGGCTGGACCTCGTCGACCACCGCTACGCGGTCCCGCACCTGTACGACTACATGGTGCCCAGCTCCTTCGCGGCCGAGGTCGCCTGGGCCGTGGGCGCCGAGGGGCCCAGCACCGTCGTCTCCACCGGCTGCACCTCCGGCATCGACTCGGTCGGCTACGCCGTGGAGCTGGTCCGCGAGGGCTCCGCCGACGTGGTGGTCGCCGGTTCCTCGGACGCCCCGATCTCACCGATCACCATGGCCTGCTTCGACGCGATCAAGGCCACCACCCCGCGCCACGACGAACCGGAGTGCGCCTCCCGGCCCTTCGACGCCACCCGCAACGGGTTCGTGCTCGGCGAGGGCGCGGCCTTCTTCGTCCTGGAGGAGCTGGAGAGCGCACGGGCGCGCGGCGCGCACATCTACGCCGAGATCGCCGGGTACTCCACGCGCTCCAACGCCTACCACATGACGGGCCTGCGCCCCGACGGCGCGGAGATGGCCGAGGCGATCACCCTCGCGCTCGACGAGGCCCGGCTGAACCCGGAGGCCGTCGACTACATCAACGCGCACGGTTCGGGCACCAAGCAGAACGACCGGCACGAGACCGCCGCGTTCAAGCGCAGCCTCGGCGAGCACGCCCGCCGCACCCCGGTCAGCTCCATCAAGTCGATGGTCGGACACTCGCTGGGCGCCATCGGCTCCATCGAGATCGCGGCCTCGGCGCTGGCCATGGAGTACGACGTCGTACCGCCGACGGCCAACCTGCACACGCCGGACCCGGAGTGCGACCTCGACTACGTGCCCGTGGTCGCCCGCGACCAGCTGGTCGACGCCGTGCTGAGCGTCGGCAGCGGCTTCGGCGGCTTCCAGAGCGCCATGGTGCTGGCCAGCCCGGAGAGGAGCCTCGTATGACCGCCACGGTGGTGGTGACCGGCCTGGGCATCGCGGCGCCCAACGGCCTCGGAATCCAGGACTACTGGTCGGCGACGCTGAGCGGCAAGCACGGCATCGGCCGGATCACCCGCTTCGACCCGTCGGGCTACCCCGCCAGGCTGGCCGGTCAGCTCTCGGGCTTCGAGGCCGCCGACCACCTGCCCAGCCGTCTCCTGCCGCAGACCGACCGGGTCACCCGGCTCGCGCTGGTGGCCGCGGACTGGGCGCTGAAGGACGCGGACACCGACCCCGCGCAGCGGCCCGAGTTCGACATGGGCGTCATCACGGCGTCGGCCGCGGGCGGTTACGAGTTCGGCCAGGGCGAGCTGCAGAACCTGTGGAGCCGGGGCAGCCAGCACGTCAGTGCCTACCAGTCCTTCGCGTGGTTCTACGCGGTCAACAGCGGGCAGATCTCCATCCGCAACGGGATGAAGGGGCCCTCCGGCGTCGTCGTCAGCGAGGGCGCGGGCGGTCTGGACGCCGTCGCCCAGGCCCGCCGGCAGATCCGCAAGGGCACGTCGCTGATCGTGACCGGCGCCATCGACGCCTCGATCTGCCCGTGGGGCTGGGTCGGGCAGCTCTCCACCGGGAAGCTGTCCACGAGCGAGGAACCGGACCGCGCCTACGTGCCGTTCGACCGCGACGCGCACGGCTACGTACCCGGCGAGGGCGGCGCGATCCTCATCGCCGAGGACGCCGACACCGCCCGGGAACGCGGCGCCCGCGTCTACGGCGAGATCGCCGGATACGGCGCCACCATCGACCCCCGGCCCGGCAGCGACCGCGAACCGGGCCTGCGCAAGGCGATCGAGGTCGCCCTCGCCGACGCCGGGGCCGACGCCCGCGACATCGACGTGGTCTTCGCCGACGGCGCCGGCGACCCGGCGGGCGACCTCGTCGAAGCACTCGCCATCAGCGCCGTCTTCGGGGACCACGGCGTCGCGGTGACCGTGCCCAAGACGATGACCGGACGCCTGTACTCGGGCGGTGCGCCGCTGGACCTCGCGGCCGCCTTCCTGACGATGCGCGACGGAGTCGTCCCGCCCACCGTCCACGTCGAACCCTGCGCCGACTACCCGCTCGACCTCGTCCTCGACGAACCACGCCGGACCGAGGTGCGCACCGCGCTGGTCCTGGCCCGCGGCAACGGCGGATTCAACTCCGCCATGGTCGTACGCGCCACCCGCTAGCCGACCCGCGGTGCCCACCGGGGCACCGGCGGATCCCACCGACGAAAGGGACCCACCATGGCCACCAAGCTGTTCGCCCTCGAGGACCTCAAGCGCACCCTGCGGGAGGCCGCGGGCGTCGCCGAGGGCGTCGACCTGGACGGCGACATCCTCGACACCGAGTTCGAGGTGATCGGTTACGAGTCGCTCGCGCTGCTGGAGACCGGGAGCCTCATCGAGCGCGAGTACGGCATCTCCCTCGACGAGGAGGCCGTGAGCGAGGCCAACACCCCGCGCGCCTTCATCGACGTCGTCAACGCACAGCTCGCCCCGGCCCAGGCCGCCTGAAGGAGAGCGGACATGTCACAGAGCACCACACCCAAGGTCGCCATCGTCACCGGCGCCACCAGCGGCATCGGCCTGGCCTCCGCCCGGCTGCTCGGCACGCAGGGCCACCGGGTCTTCATCGGCGCCCGCAACGCCGAGAACGTCGCCGCCACCGTCAAGGAACTCCAGGGCGAGGGCATCGACGCGGACGGCGCGGTCGTCGACGTCCGCGACACGGAGTCCGTCAACGGCTGGGTCCAGGCCGCCGTCGACCGCTTCGGCGGCGTCGACGTCGTCGTCAACAACGCCGGCCGCTCCGGCGGCGGCCCCACCGCCGACATCGCGGACGAGCTGTGGGACGACGTGATCGACACCAACCTCAACAGCGTCTTCCGCGTCACCCGCGCCGCCCTGACCATCGGCGGCCTGCGCGCCAAGGACCGCGGCCGGATCATCAACGTCGCCTCCACCGCGGGCAAGCAGGGCGTCGTCCTGGGCGCCCCGTACTCGGCCTCCAAGCACGGCGTCGTCGGCTTCACCAAGGCACTGGGCAACGAGCTGGCCCCCACCGGCATCACCGTCAACGCGGTCTGCCCCGGCTACGTCGAGACCCCGATGGCCCAGCGCGTGCGCCAGGGATACGCCGCCGCCTACGACACCTCCGAGGACGCCATCCTCGAGAAGTTCCAGGCGAAGATCCCCCTCGGCCGCTACTCCACCCCCGAGGAGGTCGCCGGCCTCGTCGGCTACCTGGCCTCCGACACCGCCGCGTCCATCACCTCGCAGGCCCTCAACGTCTGCGGCGGCCTCGGCAACTTCTGACGCACCCGGCACCCGACCCCTTCCCGAGGAGTGAGCCTCATGACGACACGTGAGGTCGAGCACGAGATCACGATCGGCGCACCGGCCGACGCCGTCTACCAGCTGCTCGCGGACGTGACCAACTGGCCGCGCATCTTCCCGCCCACCATCCACGTGGACCGCACCGAGGCCGACGGCGACCAGGAACGCATCCACATCTGGGCGACCGCCAACGGCCAGGCCAAGGAGTGGACCTCGCGCCGCACGCTCGACCGCGAGAACCTGACCATCACCTTCCGCCAGGAGATCCCGGCCGCCCCGGTCAAGCACATGGGCGGCACCTGGATCATCGAGCCGCTCGCCGACGACCGGTCGCGGGTGCGGCTCCTGCACGACTACAGCGCCGTCGGCGACGACCCGCACGACCTGCTGTGGATCGAGCAGGCCGTGGACAAGAACAGCACCTCCGAGCTGGCCGCCCTGAAGGTCAACGTCGAGGCCGCGCACGCCGCCGCCACCGAGGAGCTGACGTTCTCCTTCACCGACACCGTGCTGATCGACGGCGCCGCCAAGGACGTCTTCGACTTCATCAACGAGGCCCAGCTGTGGGCCGAACGGCTCCCGCACGTCGCCGTGGTGCGCCTGACCGAGGACACCCCGGGGCTGCAGGAGCTGGAGATGGACACCCGCGCCAAGGACGGCTCGGTGCACACCACCAAGTCCTACCGGGTGGTCTTCCCGCACCACAAGATCGCCTACAAGCAGGTCACGCTGCCCGCGCTCATGACCCTGCACACGGGCGAGTGGACCTTCGAGGAGACCGACGCGGGCACCCTCGCCTCCTCCCAGCACACCGTCACCCTCAACACGGAGAACATCGCGCGCATCCTCGGCCCCGACGCCACCGTGGCCGACGCCCGCGAGTACGTGCACACCGCCCTGTCCACCAACAGCAGCGCCACCCTCTCCCACGCCAAGGCCCACGCCGAGCAGAAGAAGGCCTGACCATGGCAGCCGACCGCCTGTCGACCGACGTGATCGTCGTCGGGGCCGGTCCCGTCGGGCTGATGCTCGCCGGTGAACTGGCCCACGGCGGCGTCGGTGTCGTCCTCGTGGAGAAGCGGCGCGCCCCGAACAACGAGTCGAGGGCCTCCACCCTGCACGCCCGCACCATGGAGATCTGCGAGATGCGCGGGCTGGTCCCCGACTTCGGCGACCCGCCGACCGAACCGCGCGGTCACTTCGGCGGCGTTCCGCTCGATCTGACACTGCCCAGCCCGTACCCGGGCCAGTGGAAGGTGCAGCAGACGAAGGCGGAGGCGGTCCTGGAGGAGTGGGCGCTGGGGCTGGGCGCCGAGCTCAAGTGCAAGCACGAACTGGTCGCCGTCGGAGAGGTGGGCGACCTCGTCGAGGCCGAGGCCGTCGGCAGCGACGGCGTGCTGCGCCTGAGCGCCCGCTATCTGGTCGCCTGCGACGGTGAGGACAGCACCGTACGCCGCCTGATCGGTGCCGACTTCCCCGGCCAGGACGCCCGCCGGGAACTGCTGCGGGCCGACGTCGTCGGCATCGACGTACCCAACCGGCGCTTCGAACGCCTGGAGCACGGGCTGGCCATCGCGGCCCGCCGCCCCGACGGGGTGACCCGGGTGATGGTGCACGAGTTCGGCTCGCCCGCCCGGCCCCGTGCGGGCGAGCCGGAGTTCGAGGAGATCGCCACCGTCTGGAAGCGCGTCACCGGCGAGGACATCAGCGGTGGCACCCCGCTGTGGGCCAACGCCTTCGGCGATGCCTCCCGGCAGCTCACCCACTACCGTCACGGCCGGATCCTGTTCGCCGGCGATGCCGCCCACCGGCAGATGCCGATCGGCGGCCAGGCCCTCAACCTGGGCGTCCAGGACGCCTTCAACCTCGGCTGGAAACTGGCGCTGCACCTGCGCGGCAAGGCACCCGCCGAACTGCTCGACAGCTACGACACCGAGCGGCACGCGGTCGGCCGACGGGTCCTCGCCAACATCCGGGCCCAGGCCCACCTGCTGCTCGGCAGCCCCGACGTGGAACCGCTGCGCGCCCTGCTCGGCGAACTCATCGGCCTCCCGGACGCACGGGCCCACCTCGCCGGCATGATCAGCGGCCTGGACGTGCGCTACGACGTGGGCGGCCCCGCCCATCCACTGCTCGGCGCCCGGATCCCGGACACCCCCCTGTGCGTCGGCCCCACCGAACGCCCGACCACCACCACCAAGCTGCTGCGCACCGGTGGCGGACTCCTGCTGGACCTGCGCGGGCCAGACGCCCGGCTGCCCGCCGTGGGCGGCTGGGCCGACCGGGTCACGTCCATGCCGGCCCGCCCCGAGCGGCCCGAGGACCTGGAGCACGCCGACCGCCTCCTGATGCGCCCCGACGGCCACATCGCCTGGGCCGGCCGGGGTGACGGCGAG
>NZ_JAPSIW010000627.1 GCF_031178505.1 Streptomyces sp.
CGGGCCCTTGCCGGGCTTGACGTGCTGGAACTCGACGACGGACCAGAGCTGGCCGCCTTCGAGCTTGAGCACCATGCCGTTCTTGAGGTCGTTCGTGGAAGCCACGGTTGCGGAATCTCCTGGACTGACGTGGACCCCGGAGGAGTACGCGCCCTACAGCGCGAGCAGCTCCTTGGTCGTGATGGTGAGTAGCTCGGGTCCGCCGTCCGCCTCCTGGCGCACGACGAGCGTGTCATCGATCCGGACTCCGCCCCGGCCCGGGAGGTGGACCCCCGGTTCGACGGTGACCGGCACACAAGCGTCCAGTTTACCCATGGCCGACGGGGACAATTGCGGGTCCTCGTCGATTTCGAGCCCCACACCGTGCCCGGTGAGGGGAACGGCGGTCTCGGCATGGCCCGCCGCGTCCAGGATCTGCCGGGCGGCACGGTCCACGTCGCGGTATCCGGCGCCGGGGGCGAGGGACTCCCGGCCCGCCCGCTGAGCGGCGAAGACGAGCTCGTAGAGCTCGATCTGCCAGTCCGCGGGGGTGGTCCCGATGACGAAGGTGCGGCCGATCTCGCAGCGGTAGCCGCGGTAGTCGGCGCCGAGGCAGACGGAGAGGAAGTCGCCCTCCTCGACGCGCCGGTCGGTGGGCCGGTGGCCCCGGCGTCCGGAGTGCGGGCCCGCCGCGACGGAGGTGGGGAAGGCGGCCCCGTCGGCGCCGTGGTCGACCAGCCGCCGCTCCAGCTCCAGGGCGAGGTGGCGCTCGGTCCTGCCGACCAGGATCGATTCGAGGAGTTCACCGAGGGCCTGGTCGGCGATCTCGGCGGCGATCCTGAGGCAGGCGATCTCGTCCTCGTCCTTGACGATCCTGAGCTGTTCGACGGCGCAGGCGAGGTCGGTCAGCGGCAGCCCCGGGGTGACGGAGCCCATCGCCCGGTGACGGGCGACGGTGAGGTCGTGCTCCTCGACGGCGAGCGCGTCGGCTCCGGCCCGGCGGGCGAGGTCCACGGCGAGGACCGCCGGGTCGCCGCCGCCGGCGGGGAGGACCTGCTGGCGCAGGTGTTCGTCGAGGCGTCCGTCCGCCGGTTCCGCGCCGGGCGCGGTGGGGCGGAGCAGGACGTCCGTGCCGGGCTCCGGCCCGACGAGGAGCACGGCTCCGGGGGGCGCGGCGCCCGTGAGATAGCGGACGTTGGCGGGGCGGGAGACCAGGGCCGCCGGGCTGCCCGCGGCCGCGCTCCGGTCGCGCAGCCGTACACGGCGGTCCGCATACACCTCTGACATGTTGTCGAGCCTACGAGCCCCGGCGCGCTCCGGCCTGTTCAGCGCGGCCGACCGGGGCGGGGGCGGGGCCGCCCCGGACCCGCCCCGGGGGCGGACGCCGGTCACCAGGCGGGCGGGCTCGCTATCGCGCGGGCGAGGACCTCGTCGAGGACGCGGGCCGTGGTCTCCACGTCGTACGTGGAGTTGTCGATGATCGGCAGGCCCGACCCGTACCAGCCGGCCATCCGGCCGTGGATGGCGGCGACCTCCTCGTCCGAGAGGCGCCGGTTGCCGCTGCGCTCGGCGTTGCGCTCCAGGACGATCTCCAGGCCGGGCAGGAGGACCACGGGCAGCAGCCCGGGGCCGACGTGCCGCTTCCAGCCGCCGAGGCCGACGACGGGGCGGTCGGGGAAGACGGCGTCGTCGAGGATGCAGGAGATGCCGTTGGCGAGGAAGTTCCGGGCGGCGAAACCGCAGGTGCGGCGGGCGAGCCGGTACTGCGCCTCGGAGTTCTCGTTCCATCCGGACTGCGGGTCGGCGAATCCGGAGCAGACCCATTCGCGGACGTCGTCCAGGCTGATGTGCGCGGTCGGCACCCGCCGTCGCTGGGCCCAGTGGCGGGCCACGGTCGTCTTGCCCGCGCCCGCCGGGCCGATCAGCAGGACGGCGAGGGTCGCGGTACCGGTACCGCCGCCGGGTTCGGCGGGCGGCGCGAGGGGCGCGACGGGCGGCAGCGGGACGTGGCCGGTGGGCTCGGCCCGGTGCGGCGGCGCGGAGGGAGGCGCGGCCGGCGGCTGCGGTACGGCTCCGGGGGCGCCCCAGACCGGCGCGCCCTGAGGCGCCGGCGGCGCGGCCGGGTGAGGCGCCCCGGGGGCACCGGCCTGGACGGCGCGGTGCACGCCGAGGCGGGAGCCGGGCCGCGCGGGCGCGGAAGGAGGGGGCGGCGGGACGGGAGGCCGGCCTCCCTGGGGCCCGCCGGGTCCGTTCACGGGGTCGGGGGCCCAGCCCGACCGCTCGGGCGGTGGCAGCGGGCCCCCCACTGCGTGCTGCATCCGGTGGCACTCCGTCCCGTACGACTGCTGTTCTCCGGTGTCCCGGCGTTTGCGCGGGGACGGCGGAACGTTACCGCCCCGGCCCCCCGCGAGGGGAACGGGCGGGTCCCGCCCGGAGTGCCCGGCTCCGCGCCCCGTCCCACGAGCGCCGTGCCGGACACGGTCCCTCCCGCGCCCGGCCGCACCGTCCGCGGCGGGCTCCGGGGTGCGCGTCCCCCCACCCCTTTGCCCGGACCCGCCCCCTCAATCCCTCAGGCGGACAGTTCCTCGGCGAGGGCCCGCAGCGCGAGCCGGTAGGAGCCGACCCCGAAACCCGCGACGGTGCCGGTGGCCACGGCCGCGACGACCGAGGTGTGGCGGAACTCCTCGCGGGCGTACGGGTTGGAGATGTGGACCTCGATCAGGGGCGCGGTGCGCTGGGCGGCGGCGTCGCGCATCCCGTACGAGTAGTGCGTGAACGCCCCCGGGTTGAGGACGACCGGGATCGAGCCGTCCGCCGCCTCGTGGAGCCAGCGGATCATCTCGCCCTCGTCGTTCGTCTCCCGGACCTCCACGTCGAAGCCCAGCTCCGCGCCGAGGTTCCGGCAGGACTCGACCAGCCCCTTGTAGGAGGTGGCTCCGTAGATGTCCGGCTCCCGGGAGCCGAGCCGGCCCAGGTTCGGGCCGTTCAGGACGAGGACGCGCCGGCGTCCCGGCTCGCTCACGCGGACACCTCGCCGTACGCCGCGACGAGGACGGCCGGGTCGGGCCCTTCGAGGACGGACGGCTTGCCGAGCCCGTCGAGCACGATGAAGCGCAGCAGGTCCCCGCGGGACTTCTTGTCCACCTTCATGGTCTCCAGGAGCTTGGGCCACTGGTCGCCGCGGTAGGTGAGCGGCAGGCCGACGGACTCCAGGACGCTGCGGTGCCGGTCGGCTGTGGCGTCGTCCAGGCGTCCGGCGAGCCGGCCGAGCTCGGCGGCGAAGACCATGCCCACGGAGACGGCGGCGCCGTGGCGCCACTTGTACCGCTCGTTCTTCTCGATGGCGTGGGCGAGGGTGTGGCCGTAGTTGAGGATCTCGCGGCGGCCGGACTCCTTGAGGTCGCCCGAGACGACCTCCGCCTTGACCTTGATGGAGCGGACGATCAGCTCCGCGGTGTGCGGTCCCGCGGGGGTCCGGGCGGCCTGCGGGTCCCGCTCGATCAGGTCGAGGATCACCGGGTCGGCGATGAAACCGGTCTTGATGATCTCGGCGAGCCCGCTGACGTAGTCGTGGACCGGCAGCGAGTCGAGGGCGGCCAGGTCGCACAGCACACCGGCCGGCGGGTGGAAGGAGCCGACGAGGTTCTTGCCCTCGGCGGTGTTGATGCCGGTCTTGCCGCCGACCGCCGCGTCGACCATGCCGAGGACCGTCGTCGGTACGGCGACCCAGCGCACGCCCCGCAGCCAGGTCGCGGCGACGAAGCCGGCCAGGTCGGTGGTGGCGCCGCCGCCGACGCCCACGATGACGTCGGTGCGGGTGAAGCCGGTCTGGCCGAGCGCCTTCCAGCAGTAGGCGGCGACCTCGGCGGTCTTCGCCTCCTCGGCGTTGGGCACCTGGATGGCGACGGCCTCGTACCCCTGGTCGGCGAGGTCCTGGCGGAGCGCCTCGCCGGTCTCGGCCAGGGCCTCCGGGTGGATCACGGCGACCCGCCTGGCCCGGTCCCCGATGAGGGTGGGGAGCTCGCCGAGCAGCTGCCGGCCGACCAGCACCTCGTACGGGTCGGTGCCCGCGCTGCCCGCGACGTGGATGCGGGTGACGTCCTGCTCCGTGGTCATGCGTCCTTCTTCAGTTCCAGTGCCGAGAGGACCGCGTCCGCGACCTCCTCGGGGGTCCGCTCGTCGGTGGCGACGACGACCCGGGCGACTTC
>NZ_JAPSIW010000628.1:0-3066 GCF_031178505.1 Streptomyces sp.
CCCGTGATGCCGACGCCGTTCTTGGCGGCGGCGATCGTGCCGGCGACGTGCGTGCCGTGGTCGCTCTCGCCCGCGCCCGGGCGCCACGAGCCGGGGGTGGTGTCCGGCTTGCCCGACACGCAGTTGGCGGAGGCGGCGGCGTCGAAGTTCGGCGCCAGGTCGGGGTGGGTGTCGTCGACGCCCGTGTCGATGACGCCGACGGTCACGCGCTTGCTGCCGAGCGTCTTCTGGTGGGCCCGGTCCGCCTTGATGGCCGGGAGGTCCCACTGCAGGGGCTCCAGCGGGTCCTGCTCGTCCGAGGCGGTCGCCGCGGCGGCCCGGGCCTCGGCCGGGGAGAGGGCCTGCGCGCCCTCGTCGACGGCGGTGTCGGACTGGACGGAGAGCGGAGCGGTACGGGTGGCACCGGCCGACACGACGCCGCGCGCCTGCCGGATCGTCTTCGCGAAATCGGCGTTCCGCGAGTGGACGACGATCACACCTATCTGGTCGTAGGCGATGACGATCTCACCGCCCGCGGCGGCGATGGCCTTCTTCACCGAGGCGGCGGTCCGGCGGCCCCCGTCGACGTTGACCACGTACGACAGCTTCGGACCGTCGGCCGTCGCGGTGGCCACCGCGGGGGCGTCGCTCAGGTCCGCGGCGGTGGCGGCGCCGGAGGGAAGGAAGCCGAGCGAGGCCGTGAGCGCGAGACCAACGGGCAGGGCAAGAGCCCGGCCGCGCCTCGATCCCAGATGAGCCATGGGTTCTCCACATCATCCGTGTACTGCCCGCGCGGGGTTGCGCTTGGGCAGGTGCATGACGACGGAAGTTATCGCTGTTCATCCCGGGGATTCAATGAGTTGAGAAGACTTCATGAAGAACTGTGCGAAGAAACCATCCGGGTGAACCGCGTCGCTTCCCGCTCCGTGCCGTTGTGCAGGGGAGGAGTTCCGCCCGGAGCCGCGTGCTCCCACCGTGGCGGGACCTCCCGCACCACCCGTCCGCCCCGCGTCACAAGGAGATTTCCGTGGCCACCGAAGCACCGCCGCCCACGAACGGCACGGAGACCGACAGCGGTCCCGGCCGCCCCACGACGGAACACTTCGTCGAGGTGCAGAAAAGCCCGGAATTCGGTGAACTGCGCCGTACGTACCGTTCCTTCGCCTTTCCGCTGACCGTCGCCTTCATCGCCTGGTACCTGCTGTACGTGCTGCTCTCGAACTACGCGGGCGGCTTCATGGGCATCAAGCTCCTCGGCAACATCAACGTGGCCCTCGTCCTCGGCCTCGGCCAGTTCGCGACCACCTTCCTCATCGCCTGGCTCTACTCCCGGCACGCCGCCGAGCGTCTCGACCCCCGCGCCGAAGCCATCAAGTCCCGCATGGAGGGCGACGCATGAGCACCCCCGTCCTGCTCGCCGCCGACAGCGCCACCACCGAACACCGGCCGCTGATCATCGCCCTGTTCGCCGCCTTCGTCGTCGCCACCCTGGCCATCACCGTCTGGGCCGGCCGGCAGACCCGCAGCGCCGCCGACTTCTACGCCGGCGGAGGCCAGTTCACCGGCTTCCAGAACGGCCTCGCCATCTCCGGCGACTACATGTCCGCCGCGTCCTTCCTCGGCATCAGCGGCGCCATCGCCCTCTTCGGCTACGACGGCTTCCTCTACTCGATCGGCTTCCTCGTCGCCTGGCTCGTCGCCCTGCTCCTGGTCGCCGAACCGCTGCGCAACTCCGGCCGGTTCACCATGGGCGACGTCCTCGCCTACCGGATGCGCCAGCGCCCGGTCCGTACCGCCGCCGGCACCTCCACCATCGTCGTCTCGATCTTCTACCTGCTCGCGCAGATGGCCGGAGCGGGCGTCCTCGTCTCGCTGCTCCTCGGCATCACCAGCGACGGCGGCAAGATCGCGATCGTCGCCCTCGTCGGCGTCCTGATGATCGTCTACGTGACGATCGGCGGCATGAAGGGCACCACCTGGGTCCAGATGGTGAAGGCCGTCCTGCTCATCGCGGGCACCCTCCTCATCACCTTCCTCATCCTGCTGAAGTTCGACTTCAACCTCTCCGACCTGCTCGGCGCCGCCGCCACCAACAGCGGCAAGGGCCAGGCCTTCCTGGAGCCCGGCCTCAAGTACGGCACCAGCGCCGTCTCGAAGCTCGACTTCCTCTCCCTCGGCATCGCCCTCGTCCTCGGCACCGCCGGCCTGCCCCACATCCTGATCCGCTTCTACACGGTGCCGACCGCCAAGGCCGCCCGTAAGTCGGTCAACTGGGCCATCGGCATCATCGGCGCCTTCTACCTGATGACGATCGTCCTCGGCTTCGGCGCCGCCGCCCTGCTCAGCGGCGACACCATCAAGGCGTCCAACAAGGCCGGCAACACCGCCGCCCCGCTCACCGCCCTGGAGGTCGGCGGCGGCGCGGACTCCACCGGCGGCGCGATCCTCCTCGCCGTCATCTCCGCCGTCGCCTTCGCCACCATCCTCGCCGTCGTCGCCGGCCTGACCCTGGCCTCCTCCTCGTCCTTCGCGCACGACATCTACGCGAACGTGATCAAGCGCGGGAAGGCCACCGAGAAGCAGGAGATGCGGGCCGCCCGCTGGTCCACCGTGCTCATCGGCATCGTGTCGATCGCCCTCGGCGCCCTCGCCCGCGACCTCAACGTCGCCGGCCTGGTCGCCCTCGCCTTCGCCGTCGCCGCCTCGGCCAACCTGCCGACGATCCTCTACTCCCTCTTCTGGAAGCGGTTCACCACCCAGGGCGCCCTCTGGTCGATCTACGGCGGACTGATCTCCTCCGTCGTCCTCGTGCTCTTCTCGCCGGTGGTCTCCGGCGGCCCGGCGTCCATGTTCAAGGGCGTCGACTTCCACTGGTTCCCGCTGGAGAACCCCGGCCTGGTCTCCATCCCGCTGGGCTTCCTCCTGGGCTGGCTCGGCTCGCTCCTCTCCAAGGAGGAGCCGGACGCGGGCAAGTACGCCGAGCTGGAGGTCAAGTCCCTCACCGGAGTCGGTGTCGCCGCCGCCGTCAAGCACTGACCGCGGCGCGGCGGACCGTATACAGTCCGCCGTCACCGGCCGGGGGACGCG
>NZ_JAPSIW010000628.1:3076-4179 GCF_031178505.1 Streptomyces sp.
CTGACCGACGAGGACCCGGAGACGTACGTGCGCGGTTTCCTCGTCGGCTTCGCCGAGTCCGCGGGGGAGCGGTTCGGCGGGGCGACGCGGCCGCTCCGGTCCTCGTGACAATCTGCCCTGCTGCTCGCCCGCGCGCTCACGTAGGCTCGGAGACAGAAGCGACCGGATATCGGGGAGGGGGCCCACGTGCTCATCGACACCTACGGCCGAGTGGCCACTGACCTGCGCGTTTCCCTCACGGACCGGTGCAACCTGCGCTGCACCTACTGCATGCCCGAGGAAGGCCTGCAGTGGCTCGCCAAGCCGGACCTGCTCACCGACGACGAGATCGTCCGCCTGATCCGCGTCGCCGTCACCGACCTCGGCGTCACGGAGGTCCGCTTCACCGGCGGTGAGCCCCTGCTCCGCCCCGGCCTCGTCGGGATCGTCGAGCGCTGCGCCGCCCTCGAACCCCGCCCCCGGATGTCCCTGACCACCAACGGCATCGGGCTCAAGCGCACCGCCACCGCCCTCAAGGCCGCCGGGCTCGACCGGGTCAACGTCTCCCTCGACACCCTGCGCCCCGACGTCTTCAAGACCCTCACCCGCCGTGACCGGCACCGGGACGTCCTCGACGGCATGGCCGCCGCCCGCGACGCCGGCCTCACCCCGGTCAAGGTCAACGCCGTCCTCATGCCCGGACTCAACGACGACGAGGCCCCCGACCTCCTCGCCTGGGCCATCGAGCAGGGCTACGAGCTCCGCTTCATCGAGCAGATGCCCCTCGACGCCCAGCACGGCTGGAAGCGCGACGGCATGATCACCGCCGGTGACATCCTGGAGTCCCTGCGCACCCGCTTCACCCTCACCGCCGAAGGGGCCGAGGAGCGCGGCTCCGCCCCCGCCGAGCGCTGGACCGTTGACGGCGGCCCCCACACGGTCGGCGTCATCGCCTCCGTCACCCGGCCCTTCTGCCGGGCCTGCGACCGCACCCGGCTCACCGCCGACGGGCAGGTCCGCACCTGTCTCTTCGCCACCGAGGAGACCGACCTGCGGGCCGCCCTCCGCTCGGACGCCGACGACGCCGAAATCGCCGCGATCTGGAAGCGGGCGATGTGGGGCAA
>NZ_JAPSIW010000629.1 GCF_031178505.1 Streptomyces sp.
CCGGGGGAGCGGGATGCGGTACGGCGCCCGCGGGGCCCGCTGCTGCGCGAGTCGCCGCCTCCGTACCAGCGCAAGGGCGGCATCGCGGCCGTCCTCCTCTACCGCAACGGCGGCCACCGGGTCGTCTGGCCCGACCGGAACGAGGACGTCGACAAACCCCTCTTCGGCTCCCCGTACACCGTCTTCGAGGTGCGGCTCGGCACGCACGTCACGGAGTTCCGGCTCGATCTGCCGGCCGCAGGCGACGGCGTGTCCTTCGAGGCGGTCGCCAAGGTCCACTGGACGGTGACCGATCCGCGCCTGGTGGTCCGGGAACAGGTCTGGGACGTCGCCGAACTCCTCCACGACGAACTGCTCGACGGCCTGCGCCGGATCACCCGGAGGTTCGGCATCACCGAGGCGCAGCGCGCCGACGAGGCCGTACGGCACGCGCTCGACACCGGGAACCTCGGGCTCGGCCGCGCCGTCGGCCTGCGCACACGGGTCTACGTCTTCATCGACCTCGACGCCACCGTCAGGGCGGAGGTGTCCCGCCGGGACACCCTCGGCGTCACCATGGAGGCGGACGAACGCCTCGCCGAGGCCGAGCGGCGCAGGGACGCGGCCGAATGGGCCCGGATCGCCGAGCGCGTCCGCGCCGTCGAAGCCCTGCTCCGGAGCGGCGACCTGGCGCGGATCGCCCACCACGTGGCGAGGTACGCCGACAAGCGGGCGGAGATCCGCCTCCGGCTCCAGCAGGAGCGGCGCGACGGGCGGGAGGGCCGGGAGGGCCGGGAGGACCACCAGGACGTGACGGCCGTCCTCGACCGGCTGCTCGTGGCCGGGGTCATCGGACGGGAGGACATCGGCGATCACCTGTACCAGGTGCTGATGTACCTGCGGACGCTCGGCGGCGCGGAGGCCGCCGGCGGCTCCGGCCCCTGTGACGACGCCCCGAGGACCCGGCCGGCCCTCGACGAGTCCGGGCCGCGGCCGGACCCGGGGCGCGGGGACGGGAGTGAGGGCCGGGCCGGCCGCGCGGGCCACCGGGACGCGCCCCGCGCCCCGCGGGTGCACGAACCCACCCGCGTGGAGTCGGCCGCCGAGCGGCGCGAACGCGAAGGGGGAGGGGAGCGGGGCCGGGAGAGGGGCCGGGACCGGAGCGACGGCCGGCAGGACCCGGACGGCAGGGACGCCCCGCACGGCCGGGGTGACGCGTACCGGCGCGGCGACCGTGACGACGACCGCAGGGACGCCCCGCACGGCCGGGGTGACGCGTACGAGCGCGGCGACCGTGACGACGACCGCAGGTACGCCTACGACCGCGACGAGACGTACGACCGCTACGACCGGGACGATCCCTACGACCGCGCGCGGCCGGGCCGGCGCAGACGGTTCCCCCGCCCCGCCCGGCCCTCCTCCGGCCGGGGTGACCCACCGGAGGAATGACTCACCGGCCGTCGGCACCCCGCCTCCACGGGTCCTCCACCGAGGCGTGCGTTCCGAACGCCTCGGCCGAAAGGCGGGCTCTCGCCGCCCGGCTCCGTCAGGATGGGACGCATGGGATTCCATGTCGATTCCGAGACCGGGCGGCTTCGCCGCGTCATACTCCACCGGCCCGATCTGGAGCTGAAGCGGCTCACGCCGAGCAACAAGGACGCCCTCCTCTTCGACGACGTCCTGTGGGTGCGCCGGGCCCGCCAGGAGCACGACGGCTTCGCCGACGTCCTGCGCGACCGGGGGGTGGTGGTGCACCTCTTCGGCGACCTGCTGCGGGAGGCGCTGGAGGTCCCCGCGGCCCGCGCGCTCGTCCTCGACCGGGTCTTCGACGAGAAGGAGTACGGGCCGCTCGCCGCCGACCACCTGCGCGCCGCCTTCGACTCCCTCGACGCGGCCTCGCTCGGGGAGGCGCTCGTCGGCGGCATGACGAAGCGTGAGTTCCTGGCGGCGCACCGGGAGCCGACGTCCGTCCGCTTCCACGCGCTCGACCTGGACGACTTCGTCCTCGGCCCGCTTCCGAACCACCTCTTCACCCGGGACACCTCGGCGTGGATCTACGACGGCGTGTCGATCAACGCGATGCGCTGGCCGGCCCGGCAGCGCGAGACCGTGCACTTCGAGGCGATCTACAAGCACCATCCCCTCTTCACCGGCCCGGAGGCCGGCCACTTCCACCACTGGTCGGAGGGGCAGCCGGACTACCCGTCCACCATCGAGGGCGGCGACGTGCTGGTGATCGGCAACGGGGCCGTACTGATCGGGATGAGCGAGCGGACCACCCCGCAGGCGGTGGAGATGCTGGCCCGCCGCATGTTCGCGGCGGGCTCGGCGCGGTCGATCGTCGCGCTCGACATGCCGAAGCGGCGCGCCTTCATGCACCTGGACACGGTGATGACGATGGTGGACCACGACACGTTCACCCAGTACGCCGGGCTCGGCAACCTCCGGTCGTACACGATCGAACCGGGGGACGCGGGCCAGTCCCTGAGGGTGACCGACCATCCGCCGGAGCAGATGCACAGCGCGATCGCCGCCGCGCTCGGCCTGCAGGACATCCGGGTCCTGACGGCCACGCAGGACGTGCACGCGGCGGAGCGGGAGCAGTGGGACGACGGGTGCAACGTGCTGGCCGTGGAGCCGGGGGTGGTCGTCGCGTACGAGCGGAACGTCACGACCAACACGCATCTGCGCAAGCAGGGCATCGAGGTGATCGAGATCCCGGGCAGCGAGCTGGGCCGGGGGAGGGGCGGGCCGCGCTGCATGAGCTGCCCGGTGGAGCGGGACGCCGTCTGAAGCGGCGGAGGGGCGGGGGGTCACCGGCGGGAGACCCCGGGGCTGTATATAAATGTTGTCTTACGTATAGACTTCCAGGGTCTTCGGGTCCGGGTGCCGCGTGTGCGGCGCCCCGCGCCCCGGCCCGCCCCACCCTCACACAGGAGCGCTTCCCATGGCCACTGACCTCACCGGCCGCCACTTCCTCAAGGAGCTGGACTTCACCGCCGAGGAGTTCCGCGGTCTGGTCGAGCTCGCCGCCGAGCTCAAGGCCGCCAAGAAGGCGGGCACCGAGGTGCAGCGGCTGCGCGGCAGGAACATCGCCCTGATCTTCGAGAAGACCTCCACCCGCACCCGCTGCGCCTTCGAGGTCGCCGCCGCCGACCAGGGCGCCTCCACCACGTACCTCGACCCCTCGGGCTCCCAGATCGGCCACAAGGAGTCCATCAGGGACACCGCCCGCGTCCTCGGCCGGATGTTCGACGGGATCGAGTACCGGGGCGACAGCCAGGCCACCGTCGAGGAGCTGGCCGCCTTCGCGGGCGTCCCGGTCTTCAACGGCCTCACCGACGCGTGGCACCCCACCCAGATGCTGGCCGACGTGCTCACCATGACCGAGCACGTGGACAAGCCCCTGGACGGCATCGCCTTCGCGTACCTCGGCGACGCCCGCTTCAACATGGGCAACTCCTACCTCGTGACGGGCGCCCTGCTCGGCATGGACGTCCGGATCGTCGCCCCGGAGGCGTACTGGCCGGCGGCCGGCGTCGTCGCCGCGGCCCGCGAGCTCGCCGAGGCCAGCGGCGCGGTCATCACCCTCACCGAGGACGTCAAGGACGGCGTGCGCGGCGCCGACTTCGTCGTCACCGACGTGTGGGTCTCCATGGGCGAGCCCAAGGAGGTCTGGGACGAGCGGATCGCCGCGCTCTCCCCGTACGCGGTGACCATGGACGTCCTGCGGGCCACGGAGAACCCCGACGTCAAGTTCCTGCACTGCCTGCCCGCCTACCACGACCTCGGCACGGCCGTGGCGCGCGACGTCCACGCCCGGTACGGGCTGAGCGAGCTGGAGGTCTCCGACGAGGTCTTCGAGTCCGCCCACTCCGTCGTCTTCGACGAGGCCGAGAACCGTCTCCACACCATCAAGGCGGTCCTCGTCGCGACCCTCGCCGGTACGGCGGACCCGGCATAGCTTTGCGCCCGATTGGGTCCGTATGCGAGGTGCGGTTACCATCGCACGGTTCAGGGGGGTCCGGACGCACACGTCCGGACCCCCCTCCGTGTGTCCTCCCACCATGGGGAATATGCCACCAGCGAAAGCACTCCCCACCATTCAGGGACCTCCCAGCAAACGTTCGCCCCAGTTTCAGTCGCATCGTTCATAGTTAATAGAGACGAGGATGAAAGGAAGTCCAATGACTGA
>NZ_JAPSIW010000630.1 GCF_031178505.1 Streptomyces sp.
CCAACTGCGTGTCGGGCAAGCCGGACACCACCCCCGGCTCGTGGCGCCCGGGCGCGGGCGAGAGCGACCACGGCACGCACGTCGCCGGCACGATCGCCGCCGCCAAGAACGGCGTCGGCATCACGGGTGTCGCCCCGGGCGTCAAGGTCTCCGGCATCAAGGTGTCCACCCCGGCCGGCTTCTTCTACACGGAGGCCGTGGTCTGCGGCTTCGTGTGGGCGGCCGAGCACGGTGTGGAGATCACCAACAACAGCTACTACACCGACCCCTGGATGTTCGCCTGCAAGACCGACGAGGACCAGAAGGCCCTCATCGAGGCGGTCACCCGCGCGTCCCGCTACGCGGAGCGCAAGGGCACGGTCAACGTCGCGGCGGCCGGCAACTCCAAGTTCGACCTGGCGGCCGACTCGATCCTCGACAAGAGCAGCCCGAACGACAGCACCGAGGTCGACCGGCTCATCGACCCGAAGGTCTGCCTCGACTACCCGGCCATGCTGCCGGGCGTGGTGACGGTCTCCGCGACCGGTGCCAAGGACCTGAAGGCCTCCTACTCGAACTACGGCCAGGGCGTCGTCGACATCGCAGCCCCGGGCGGTGACCGCACCGAGTACCAGACGCCGGACGCCCCGGCGGTCAACGGCCGCATCCTCTCGACCACCGTCGAGGGCGGCTACGTCTACAAGGCCGGTACGTCGATGGCCGCGCCGCACGCCGCCGGCGTGCTCGCGCTGCTGAAGTCGACGCACCCGAAGGCGAGCCCGGCCGCGCTGAAGGCGCTGCTGTACGCGCAGGCCGACGACCGCGCCTGCACCAACCCGTACGACATCGACGGCAACGGCACCGTCGACGCCGTCTGCGAGGGCGGCAAGGACAAGAACGGCTTCTACGGGGCCGGCATGGTCGACGCGCTGGACGCGGTCCGCCGCTGACGCGCGCGGAGGGGCCCCGGTGCGGTACGCCACACCGGGGCCCCTCCGCATGGCACTCGGTGCCATAGTGCGGTCATGGACAACGACACACCCCCCGCGGTCCGTTCGGGCACGGAGGCGCTCTGGGCGGCTCTCGGCGGCGATCCCACGCTCCTGGACCGGGTCACGTACGACCACGTCCCCGGCCTGCTCCCGGCCCGCCTGCCGGTGATGGACCTGGCCCGGGCGACCGTCGCGGTCGCCGGGCTGGCGGCCCTGGAACGCGCGGGCCTGCCGGGGCCGGTGCGGGTGGACGACGGGGCCGTGGCCACCGCCTTCGTGAGCGAGCGCCACCTGCGGGTGAACGGGCGGGCCCCGGTCAACTTCGCGCCGCTCTCCCGGTTCTGGCGGGCGGCCGACGGCTGGGTCCGTACCCACGCCAACTACCCGCACCACGAGGCGGCGCTGCGGGAGGCACTCGGCGTGCCGGAGGGGCCAGGGGCCGCCGAGGCGGTGGCGGCGGCGATCGGCGGGCGGACCGCCGTGGACGTCGAGACGGCGGTGTACGCGGCCGGGGGCCTCGCCGTCGCCCTGCGCACGCCCGCCGAGTGGGCCGCGCACCCGCAGGGCCGGGAGGTGGCGGCCCGCCCCCTGGTCTCCCGGGAGCGGCTCGACGGGGCCGCGCCCCGGCGCCGTACGGGGCGGCTTCGGGTCCTGGACCTGACGCGGGTCATCGCGGGCCCGGTGGCGACCCGGACGCTCGCGCTGCTCGGCGCGGACGTGCTGCGGATCGACCCGCCGGGCAATCCGGAACTGCCCGACCAGCACGCGGACACGGACGTGGGGAAGCGGACGGCCGCGCTGGACCTGGACCGCCGCGCGGACCGGCGGACCTTCGACGAGCTCCTGGACGCGGCCGACGTGCTGGTGACCGGCTACCGGCCGGGCGCCCTCGACCGCTTCGGACTCCACCGGCCGGGCCTGGTGACGGCCCGGCTCTCCGCCTGGGGCGACCGCGGGCCCTGGGCGGAGCGGCGCGGTTTCGACAGCCTGGTCCAGGTCGCCACCGGCATCGCCGTCGTGGAGGGCTCGGCCGAGGAGCCGGGGGTGCTGCCGGCGCAGGCCCTTGACCACGGCACCGGCTATCTGCTCGCGGCGGCCGTGCTCCGTACCCTCACCGAGCAGGACCGGGACGGCGGCACCCGGCTCGTCCGCGTGCCGCTCGCGCGGACCGGCCACTGGCTGACGCACGGCCTGCCCCGCTCCCCCGCCCTCCCCGGCCCGGCGGCCGGCCCCGTCGACCCGGAGCCGTACCTCACGGAGTCGCGGGGCCCGCTCGGCCGGCTGCGGTACGCGCGGTCGCCCGTGACGTACGAGGGCGGGCCCGCCCACTGGGCGCGGCCGCCGGGCGTGGCGGGCGCGGACGCGCCGGTGTGGAGCGAGCCGGTGCCCTCCGGTGACGGTCCGGCGCCCGGTGCCGGCGGCTGAGGCCGTCCGGGGCGGGACGAGCGGCATGGGCCACGAGGGGAAGCCGCGCTGCACGCTGCCGCGGGGCGCGACAGGATTCCACGCGCCGGGGGACGGTGCGCTGCCGGAGACCGACCCGCGGGCGTTCCGCGGCGCCCTGCACGCCGCGGCGCGGGCCGCCGGGGGCCGGGTGGGCGAGATCGAGCCGTGGGAGTGTCCGCGGACCTTCCACACCGCGTCGGTCGTCCACCGGACGGGCGAGACCGTCGTGCTGTGCCACGCCCACCATCCCTGGTTCGCCTTCGCCCGGGAGCGCCGGAACTGGTACGACGAGGAGTTCGCCGCGCCGCCGCCGTGGGCCTCCGTCTTCACCGACGCGGGTTTCGTGGTGCTGGACGGCGGGCGGCTCGGGCTGCCGCTCGCCGCCGTGGACACCTCGGTGCTGTCCCGGGCCGAGTGGCGCCAGGTCCGGGCCTACGGCATCGGCACGCTGGGGGGCGTCCTCTTCAACGCGTGGGCGTGAGGGCGGTCCGGGGCTCCGGGCGGTTCAGGGCTTCACGAGGACCTTGAGGGCGGTGCGCTCGTCCATGGCGCGGTAGCCGTCCGGGACGCCGTCGAGGCCGACGGTGAGGTCGAAGACCGGCGACGGGTCGACGGTGCCGTCCAGGACGTCCGGGAGCAGTTCGGGGATGTAGGCGCGGACCGGGGCGACGCCGCCGCGCAGGGCGATGTTCCGGTCGAACATGACGGAGAGGTCGAGACCGGTGCCGCTGCCGTGCGGGACGCCGACGTAGCCGATGGAGCCGCCGTCGCGGACGATCCCGACGGCGGTGCGCATGGACTGCTCGGTGCCGACGGCCTCGATGACGGCGTGGGCGCCCTGGCCGCCGGTGAGTTCGCGGACGGCGGCCTCGGCGGCCTCGCCGCGCTCGGCCACGACGTCGGTGGCGCCGAAGGCGCGGGCGATGTCGGTGCGGGCGGTGTGCCGGCCGAGGGCGATGATCCGCTCGGCGCCGAGCCGGCGGGCGGCGAGGACGCCGCACAGACCGACGGCCCCGTCGCCGACGACGGCGACCGTGGAGCCCTCGCGGACGCCGGCGCCCAGGGCCGCGTGGTGGCCGGTGCCGAGGACGTCGGAGAGGGCGAGCAGCGCGGTCAGCAGGTGGTCGTCGGAGGCGGCGTCGGCGGGCAGCCGGACGAGGGTGCCGTCGGCGAAGGGGACGCGGACCGCCTCGCCCTGGCCGCCGTCGGAGCCGGGCGTGCCCCAGAACCCGCCGCGCGGGCAGGAGGTCTGGAGGCCGTCGGCGCAGTAGTCGCAGGTGCCGTCCGACCAGACGAAGGGGGCGACGACGAGGTCGCCGGCGCGGAAGGCGGTCACGTCGGCGCCGGCCGCCTCGACGATCCCGAGGAACTCGTGGCCGATGCGCTGCCCCGGCCGCCGGGCGGACTCGCCGCGGTAGGCCCAGAGGTCGCTGCCGCAGACACAGGCGCGCAGGACGCGCACGACGGCGTCGGTGGGGTCCTGGACGACCGGGTCGGGCACCTCCTCCACCCGCAGGTCGAACGGGGCGTGGATGGTGGTGGCGCGCATGGGGGGTGGTCCTCGCTGTCAGTCCGTGGTGCGGCCCTCACGGTAACCCGCGCGCAGGGCTCCGGCGGTGAGCAGGTACTGCGCCGCCAGGTACGTGAGCATGATCCAGAAGTCGGGGACGGGCGGCTGGGGCCAGTCGGCGACACCGGTCGCGATCAGGGTGTCGGAGAGCAGGAACAGCGCGCCGCCCGCGCCC
>NZ_JAPSIW010000631.1 GCF_031178505.1 Streptomyces sp.
GGCCGCGCTGCTCACCCTGGACGACGGGACGCTGGTGACGGCGACGGCGACCCGGTGCAACGGGGCCGGGTACGACGTGCGGATGGAACTGGCGGGCGACCGGGACCAGATCGCGGTGGGCCTGGGGGACCGGACGCCGCTGCGGTCGGTGGAACCGCCGGGCCCGCCGGCGCCGTCGAGTCCGTGGCCGGGTTTCCTGGAGCGGTTCGCCCCGGCGTACGAGGCCGAACTGGACGCGTTCGTAAGGCTGGTGCGGGGCGAGGCCGGCAATCCGTGCGACGGCCGGGAGGCGCTGACGGCCCTGCGGATCGCGGAGGCGTGCGAGCGCTCCCGGCGCGAGCGGCGTCCGGTCCGCGTGGACGGGGCGGCGGGCGAGGGGTAGGTCGCTCCTTTCCGACCTCGCCGGGCTCGCGGCCTTCCCGGCCCCTGGGAGGTGCCCCCGGACCCGCGCCACGCGGTGTCGTGGAGGCACCCGCCCGGCTCGCGCCCCTTCCGGCCCCCGCTTCCCCCGGCCACCACTGGGACGCGTCCCCGGACCCGCGCCGCCCGGCACCGCACCGCGCGGTGTCGTCGCGGCACCCCGAGCCCGACGAGGGCGGCGAGCAGGAAGAGGGCGGTGTCGACGCCCCAGTCGCGGACGGTACGCCGGGGCCGGACCGTCCCGTCCCCGCCCGGGGCGACCAGGTGGGAGGGGAACAGCCAGTGCTGCCGGTCCGTGCCTGTCATCAGCGCAATGTACGCAGCCGGGGGCCGCGTACCGGGTCGCGCGGGCCCGCGCCGGTACCGAAGTCGCCGGGGTCGAGACTTTCGTCGCGGGCGGCGTGGACGAACGGCGGACGCGGCGGGCGGACCGCCCCGGCGATGATCGCTCCATGAAGAGGTTTCTTGAGGTCACCGGTTTTCTGGTCACCGTCTTCGGGGTCTGCGGGGTGATCCGCGAGTTGACGGACGGCTGGTTCACGTTCATGGGCCTGACCCGTTTCCTGACGGAGAACATAGCCGTCCTGGAGGGCAGGGAGCTGTACGCGAACCTGGTGATCGCGGTCCTGGGGCTGGCCGTGATGATCGCTTCGGACCGGGTGGCGAAGGACTGAGCGTCCCGGCCCGGGGATGGACGGGGGTCAGCTGTCCCGCGCGCCGAGGTGTTCGGCGACCCGCTGGGTGACGGCGCCGGCGGCGTAGAGGGCGGCGCCGGCGGCGGCGAAGGGGACCGAACCCCCGAGCAGGGCGAGGAGACCGGGCCAGTCACGGGCCTCGACGCAGTCGTCATGGTTGACGTACTCGCTGGTGAGGAGGGGTGGGCAGGGGCTGCCGCCGCCCTCCTGCTCGTACGGGGTGAGGAGCAGCGCGGCGAACCAGACCCAGAGGAGCCCGGCGACGGTCAGCAGGCCGAGGCCCCAGCCCTGGGTGCGCCGGGCGCGGGTGACGAGGGGGATTCGGGGGCAGCGGGTGTCATGGACACAGAACTTATCGGGCGTCCCGGTCGGCGGTGCGGCGGCCCCACGCGGTCCCGGCGAGGACGAGGGCGGCGCCCGCGAGACCGGGGAGGCCGAGCCGGTCCCCGGCGAGGGCGAGGCCCGCGGCGGCCGCCCAGAGCGGCTCGGTGCCGAGGAGGAGACTGACCCGGGACGGGGAGGTGCGACGGACGGCCCACATCTGCACGGCGAAGGCGAACAGGGTGCAGAGGACGGAGAGGAAGAGGAGTCCGGCCCACTCGCGGGGGCCGAAGCCGAGCGCCACGGTCCAGGGGGAGGCTCCGGTGCCGGGGAGGGCGGCGATGACGGCGAAGACGGTGACGGCGGCACCGAGCTGGACGGTGGTGAGCGAGAGCGAGTCGGCGGACCGTACGGCCTTGATGCGGGACATGGCCAGGACGTGGACGGTACGGGCGACGGCGGCGAGCAGCATCAGCAGGTCGCCGAGGGAAGGGGTGGTGAAGCCTCCGCCCTGGGTGAGCAGGACGACGCCGGTGACGGAGAGGGCGGCGGCGCCGAGGAAGGCCCGGGGCGGGCGGGTGCGGGTGACGGCGGCCTCGGCGAGCGGGGTGAGGATCATGGTGAGGCTGATGATGAGGCCCGCGTTGGTGGCGGAGGTGTGGACGACGCCGTAGGTCTCCAGGAGGAAGATCCCGCTGAGGATCAGCCCGAGGAGGGCGGCGCCGCGCCACTGGGCGGCGCCGAGCGCCCGCAGCCTGCGCCGGCCGGCGACGACGAGGACGGGGAGCACGAGCGCGAAGCGCAGGACCAGGACGGCGACGACGGTGTGGGTGGTGGTGATGCCCTTGGCGGCGAGGTAGCTGCCGCCCCAGACGACGGCCACGAGGAGCAGCGGGAGGTCGGTGACCCAGGCCCGGCGGGTGGTGCCGAGGGGGACGGGGGCGGCGATCGACGTCATGGCGGCCGGAGCTCCAACGGTGGTGACGGGGTGGAGACTTCGGCGGCTCGCACGTGGAGCGCTCACCGTACCGGGCACGGCCCGTGGTGGCTACATCTTTCCCCTGCTCCTCTCCCCCGGGCTCAGTAGCTGCCGTAGGTGGGGCGGCCGGCCCGCTCGTACGTGTGGATGGTGACACCGGTGCTCGTGGTGCGGCCCTCGATGTGCCGGAACGCGGTGGGCCGGGTGCCTTCGGGGAAGAGGCGCCGGCCGGTGCCGAGGACCACGGGGAAGACGAGGAGGTGGAGGATGTCGATCAGATCGTGGTCCAGGAGGGTGCGGGCGAGACCGCCACTGCCGTGTGTCTGGATCTCACCCTCGGTGCGTGCCTTGAGGGCGTCCACCTCCTGCGGGACGTCGCCGCGCAGGAGCGTGGTGCCTTCCCAGTCGGCGCTGGTCAGGGTGGTGGTGGCGACGTACTTGGGGAGGGCGTTGAGTTTGGTGGCCACCGGGTCGGCCGGGTCGTGCCGGTGGGGCCAGTAGCTCGCGAAGATCTCGTAGGTGCGGCGGCCGAGGAGGAAGGCGGTGGGGCGGGCGAAGACCTCGTCGATGAACTGCCCGAAGTCGTCGTCGGCGTAGGGGACGGTCCAGCCTCCGTGCTCGAAGCCGCCGGTACGGTCCTCGTCGGGGCCGCCGGGGGCCTGGTGGACGCCGTCGAGGCTGAGGAACTGGGTGAGGCTGAGGGTGGCCATGGCGCGTGCCTTTCTCTTCCGGACCATCGTGTCCCGGAAGTTCCGACCGCGCCGCCCGGCGGAACTCATCGGCGCCGGTCGTGGTGTCCGTTTCCCGCCAGCGCCCGGACCCGCCGCCGCGTTTCCTTGAACCTGCAACCACTTGGTGCGGAGAGAGAGGGTTCCGGGATGTCCATGAGGAGCGGTACGGCGGTTCTGGTGACGGGCGGCAGCCGGGGGATCGGGGCGGCCACGGCGGTGCGTCTGGCGCGGGAGGGGGCGGATGTGGCGTTCACCTACGTGCGGGACGAGCGGCGGGCGAAGGAGGTGGCGGCCCGGATCGAGGAAACGGGGCGCAGGGCGCTGCCGCTGCGGGCGGACGCGGCCGACGCGGGGGACGCGGCGGGCGCGGTGGAGTGGGCGGCGGACGCGCTGGGCCGGCTGGACGTGTTGGTGAACAACGCGGGCGTGGGGGTGCTGGGGCCGTTGGAGTCACTGTCCCTGGCGGAGGTGGACCGGGTCCTCGCGGTGAATGTCCGGGCGGCGTTCCTGGCATCGCAGGCGGCGGCCGGCCGTCTGGGCCGGGGCGGGCGGATCGTCACGATCGGTTCGTGCATCGCCGGCCGCGTGCCGGGGCCGGGCGGCACGCTGTACGCGACGAGCAAGGCGGCGCTGGCCGGCCTGACGAAGGCGCTCGCCCGCGAGCTGGGCGAGCGCGGCATCACGGCGAACCTGGTCCACCCGGGCCCGACCGACACGGACATGAACCCGGCGGGCGGCCCGTACGCCGGACCGCAGGCCTCGATGACGGCCCTCGGCCGCTTCGGTACTCCGGAGGAGGTCGCCGCGATGGTCTCGTTCCTCGCGGGTCCCGAGGCGTCGTACGTGACGGGCGCGGAGTTCACCGTCGACGGCGGCCACACGGCGTAGACGCCCCCGGCGAGTGAGCCGAAGGGCGCGCCGGGGGAACGGTGCCGGGCGCGCGCAGGCCCGCGAGGGACGAGGGAGGCGAGCACGGCCGGGGCCGTGAGCCCGGCTCGGGCGCCCGGAGGCGAA
>NZ_JAPSIW010000632.1 GCF_031178505.1 Streptomyces sp.
TCGGCCCGGCCCGGCTCGGGGAGACGCGGGGCCCGGTCACCGACGCCCGGCTCGGCGAGGAGGCGGCCGACCCGGCCGTGGCCCGACGGCTCTGGACGGCGGCCGAGAAGCTGACCGGCGTCACCTACCAGCCGTTCCTGGGGACGCGGACCCCTTAGCCCGATCGTCAACCCGGAGATCGAGCCGGCAGCCGGTTCCGGCCGGCGCCGCGCCGTGTCCGCCGCGCCGCGCCGGAGGGCGCCCGGCCCGCGCGGCGCCTTCGCCCGTCGCCTGGGCGAGCAGGGTGAGCGCGGTTCTCGACGGCGAGTCCGCCTCCGTGGTCGCGATCACGACGGAGGGGCCTCGCCCGCTGCTCATGGTCTGCTGGGTGACGGCCAGCGGCCCGACCAGCGGATGGCGCATCTCGTAGGTGTCACCGGAGCAGGCCCTGACCCGGTGGTCGGCCCACATCGAGGCGAACTCGGCGCTTTTCGCCGACAGTTCGCCCAACAGCTCGTGCAGTGCCGCGTCCTGCGGGTGCTGGGCCGCCACCACGCGCAGATGCCCGACCACGGCCCTGGCCTTGCTCGGCCAGTCCGCGTACAGGTCACGGACATGGCCGTCGAGGAACACCAGCCGGGCCATGTTGGGGCGGTGCGCCGGCAGGTCGGGGGCGGCGAAGTCCAGGTGCCCGGCGAACAGGGCGTGGCCCGGCCGGTTCCACGCCAGCACGTCGGTGCGCCGGCCCAGCACGATCGAGGGAACGTGACCGAGCACGTCCAGGAGCTGACGGGTGGCCTCCGGCACCCGTTCCGGCGCCGGACGCCGGGCCGGGGCGCGCCGCCTGCCCGTCCGGGCCAGGTCGTGCAGGTACCGCCGCTCGGACTCGTCCAGCCGCAGGGCCCCGGCGATCGCGTCCAGCACCTCGGGCGACGCGCTCGGCGACTGTCCCTGCTCCAGCCGCGTGTAGTAGGAGGCGCTCACCCCCGCGAGCAGGGCCAGCTCCTCGCGCCGCAGCCCCGGCACGCGGCGGCGTTCCCCGTAGGTGGGCACGCCGGCGTCCTCCGGGCGCAGTCGGGAGCGCCGCAGGTACAGGAAGTCTCCGAGCTGCGCCTTTCCGTCCATGGCTCCGAGTATCGGCCGTCTCGCGGCGCCGAGCCTGACCCGTTCGTGGATAGGCAGGGGCGGGTCTGGTTCCGTGCCCGCGTCCTCGATGAGGTGGGAGGCCCGAAGAAGGAGGACACCCATGGATCAGATCACCCTCGGCGACGTATCCATCACCCGGGTACGGGAGTACTTCGGTCCCGTCGCCATGACACCCGAGACCTTCTTCCCGGACAGCTCGGAGGAGGTCTGGGAAGCCGGCCGCCACTGGCTGGCCCCGCATTTCCTGGATCCCGGCACCGGCATCGTGAAGTGCGCGATCCAGACCTGGCTGCTGCGCAGCGAGGGCAGGACGATCCTCGTCGACACCGGCGTGGGAAACCACAAGGAGCGTCCCTACTCCCCCGTCTGGAGCCACCTCGAAACGGACTTCCTGGCCGGCCTCGCCCGTGCCGGCGTCCGGCCCGAGGACGTGGACGTCGTGATCAACACGCATCTGCACGTCGACCACGTCGGCTGGAACACGTACCTGGACGGCCGTCAGTGGGTCCCCACCTTCCCCAACGCCACCTACCTGATGCCCAAGGACGACTTCGACTTCTGGAACCCCGAGAACGGCCACCGGCCGCTCCTCGGCCGCGGCAACCAGAACGTCTTCGAGGACAGCGTGGCCCCCGTCCACCAGGCCGGCCTGACCCGGCTGTGGGAGGGCAGCCACCGGATCGACGCCAACCTCCGCCTGGACACGGCCCCCGGGCACACCCCCGGCTCGTCCGTGCTGACCCTCACCTCCGGGACGGACCGCGCGGTGTTCGTCGGCGACCTGCTGCACAGTCCCGTACAGATCCTGGAACCGGACGCCAACAGCTGCTTCTGCGAGGACCCCGCCGCGGCCCGCGCCACCCGCCGCAAGGTGCTGGGCCGGGCCGCCGACACCCGCGCCCTCGTGTTCCCGGCCCACCTGGGCGGCCACGGCGCCACCGAGGTGGTACGCGACGCGGGGACCTTCGCCGTCAAGGGCTGGGCGCCCTTCACCCCGTACACCGAGCAGCGCTGAGACCGCGGACGGAAAGGCCCGAACGATGAACCACCACCTACCCGGCCCCGTCGTGACCACCGCGCGGGGGGCCGTCCGCGGCCTGCGCCGGGACGACGGCACCACCACCTTCCTCGGCATCCCCTACGCCGCCCCGCCGCGCGGAGCCGACCGGTTCGGCCCGCCCCGGCCGCACGAGCCCTGGGACGGCGTACGGGACGCCACGGCCCCCGGACCCAACGCGCCGCAGTCCGAACGCGGCCTCGGCGCCATCGACATGACCCCCTACTTCGGCACCGGCTGGAGCCGGGGCGAGGACTACCTCACCGTCGACGTCTGGACGCCTTCCGCCGCGTGCGGCGGCCTCCCGGTGATGGTGTTCGTGCACGGCGGCGGCTTCGTCGCCGGTTCGACGCGGTCCGCGCTGTACGACGGGTCCGCCTTCGCCCGTGACGGCGTGGTCCTCGTCACGCTCAACTACCGGCTCGGCATCGCCGGCTTCCTCGACCTGCCCGGGGCCCCCGCCAACCGGGGCCTGCTCGACGTCGTGGGGGCGCTGCGCTGGGTCCGGGAGAACATCGCCGGCTTCGGCGGCGACCCGGACAACGTCACGCTCTTCGGCCAGTCGGCCGGCGCCACCCTCGTCGGGGGCGTCCTCGCCACCCCCGAGGCCGCCGGACTGTTCCGCAGGGCGATCGTGCAGAGCGGCAACGGCAGGGGAGCGTTCACCACCGAGCAGGCCGCCCGCGTCACCGCCGCGGCCGCCGAGGTCCTGGGCGTCGAGCCGCACGTCGACGCCTTCGCGGACCTCTCCGACGAGTGCCTGGTGCGGGCCGCCTCCCGGCTGGCGGGCATCGACCTGCGGACCGCCACCCACCACGACCCGCTGCTCGGCCTCAGCCCCTTCAGCCTGGTCCTGGACACCCAGCCCGCCGACGCCGTCGCCGTCGGACACGGCTGTGACGTCGACCTGCTCATCGGGACCACCACCGAGGAGGGCCGCCTCTACCTGGTCCCCACGGGCCGCTACGCCTCCTCGACCGCCGAGGACGTGCACGACACGGCGGCGCGGTCGCACCCGGACCCGGCGCGGCTCGTCGAGACGTACCGCACGACCCGCCCCGGGGCGTCCCACGGCGAACTGCGCTCCGCCATCATGGGCGACGCGCTGTTCGGCGCGGGCTCCCGCGCCCTGGCCGCCGCCCACGCCGCCCACCCCGGGTCCGGGACCTTCGCCTACGAGTTCGCCTGGCGCTCGCAGGCCCTGAACGGGAAGCTCGGCGCCACCCACGCGGTCGACCTGCCCTTCGTCTTCGCTCTCGCGCACCTGCCGCCACTGCACGGCCCCGCCGCCCTGCTCGGCCCCGACCGGCCCCCGGCGGACCTCGCGGACCGGGTGCACGGGACCTGGGTCCGGTTCGCCACCACCGGCGACCCCGGCTGGGACCCGTACGACACCGAGCGCAGGGCCACGATGCGCATCGACGCCGAGTGGACCCGGATCGACGATCCCCGCGGCCGGGAACGACGGGCCTGGAGCTGACACCGGTACGGAAGCAGGAGTACGACGGCGGCAGCTCACCCCGCCGGGCGTCGAGCGCGTCCGGCGCGGTGCCGCCGACCGCCCTCGCCCACTCGGTCGGCAGGTGGACCGACCGGACCGGTCGGCGCGGCCGGAGCGGCGTCGGCGCGTGCCCGACGCGTGCGCAGCGCCGGGGCGGTGCCTCCGCGCGGGCGTGGCGGCGGACCGGTCCGTGCGCCCCCGCGAGGCGCCCACCCCGGCGCTGCCGCCTGGAGAAGCCGCCGCTCAGGTCGTCGCCGCGCCGCCGGACCTACCCTGCGTCCGGGGGCGGAGGCGTGGGCGACCCGGTGCCGCCCGCGAAGCTCCACCGCGCCCGCGCCCCCGGCCCGACCACGAGCGTGGAGGTCCCGATCCGCTCCACGTGCCGCCCGGCCACCGGCCGGTCGAGGACGAAGCCGACGGAGCGCAGCCCCGCGTCCGCGCGCGCGACGGCGTCCAGCCGGATCTCCGTG
>NZ_JAPSIW010000633.1 GCF_031178505.1 Streptomyces sp.
CGGACGGGTCAGGAGCCGTACGCCCCCCGGCAGATCCGCGCCGGATCGCTGCCGGGCGCCCACCCCCCGTACCGCTCGCCCAGCGCGCAGACCTCCGCCCGGGAGCGCGGCGGAGCGGCCGGCAGCCGGGTCTCGGGCAGTTCCGGCAGTTCGGTGAGGGCGGGCCGGTCGGGTACGGGCCGTGCGGGGCGCTCGGGCCGCGGCGGTACGGGAGCGGGGCGCGCCGCCCCGGTGCGCGGCGGGTGCGCCGGCCGGGGCGCCGGCCGTACGGACGGGGTGGCTCCGGGGGCGGGCGCCGGGAGCGCGGCTTCGAGGGCCTCGCGGGCCGGCCCTTCGAGGATCTGCGGCGCCCCGCCCTGCGCGGGTCGGACGGAATTCGCCGAGGCGGCGGGCGTGGACGCCGGGGCCGGTGCGGGCGGCGGTGTGTCGACCGCGACGCACCCCGCCAGGGCGGCCATCGCCGCTCCGGCCAGGATCTTCGCTGTGGTTCGGGTGTGCACCGCGCCACTCTGCTGGCAGAGGGGCGCTCTTCGCGCCCCTACCGGCCGGGAATGCCCCGCACGGGTGAGCGGCCGGTGGCCGCCCCTTGACCGGGCGGCCCTGCCTCCGCGCCAAGGGCCGTATCGCCCGCCGGGCAGGGGCCGGGGCCGTCAGTCTCCGGTGGCGCCGTCGATCCGCTCGCGAAGGAGGTCCGCGTGGCCGTTGTGGCGGGCGTACTCCTCGATCATGTGGAGGTAGATCCAGCGGAGGTTGTAGGTCCGGCCGTCGCGGCGCTTGCCCTTGCCGAAGTCGTCGAGGTCGTGCGCGGCGGCCAGCGTGCGGGCGTGGGCGATCTCGGCCTGCCAGGTCGCGTACGCCTCCTGGTAGGTGTCCTCCTCGGTGGCGTGGATGTCCCGGTCGTAGTCCTCCTCCGTCGCGTAGATCCACCCGGTCTCCTCGCCGGCGAGGACATGACGGAACCATCCGCGCTCGACCTCGGCCATGTGCCGGACGAGGCCGAGGAGGTTGAGGTCGGAGGGCGGGACGGAGGTGGTGCGCAGCTGGGCGTCGTCGAGCCCCTCGCACTTCATCGCGAGGGTCGCGCGGTGGAAGTCGAGCCACTGCTCCAGCGCCTCGCGCTCGCCCGAGGTGGTGGACGGGTCGACGCGCGGGGTCGTTGCGGTGCGTTCGGTGGTCATGCGTGGCATCGTCCCCCATGATCGCCGGCCGTGCCACCGGTTTCCGGGCCGCCGAGCATTCCCCGCAGCAACTCCCCGAAGCCGGCGCGCAGTTCGTCGGGACCGGGTACGGCGGAGTGGAAGGAGCCGGCGGCGCAGGAGAACATCAGCCCCTCGCACCAGGCGATGAGCGAGAGCGCGTGCCGTTCCGGCGCGGGCGAGCCGGCCGCCGTCATCATCGCGATCACCGGACCGCGGAAGGCCGCTCCCGCCCGGTCGTAGAAGCCGCGCAGTTCGGGGCGGCGGGTGGCCTCCAGGGCGAGTTCGTACCGGGAGACCAGCAGCGGGCGGTGGTGGGTGAGATAACGGTGGAGGGCGAGGGCGAGCGCGTCCGCGAGGGCCTCGGCGTCCGCGCCGGGCGGCGGCAGTTCGTGCGGGGCGATGACCTGGGCCTCCAGCTCCGCCTGGCGGCGGACGGCGGTCTCCAGAAGGGCCTGCCGGGTCCTGGCGTGGTTGGACGTGGAGCCCTGGGGCAGTCCGGCCCGCTCGTCCACGGCGCGGTGGGTGAGCCCGCGCATGCCGCGCTCCACGAGGAGGTCGAGGGCGGCGTCGCCGATCCGTTCGGCGCGGGAGGGGGTCTCGCCGGAGGTGCGCGTACTCATGCCGAAGACCCTACTCACTACCCACCCGACTACACCTGTAGTACGGTCGGGGTGCCGGGTTCACTACATCTGTAGTTCGAGGAGCAGTCATGGACCAGCACCCCGCCGCCACCCCCCGCGCCCTCGTCGTCGGAGCCGGCGTCGGCGGACTCACCGCCGCCGTCGCCCTCCACCGCGCCGGCTGGCGGGTCACCGTCCTCGAACGCGCCGCGAGCCTCGCCCCCGTCGGCGCCGGCATCGGACTCGCTCCCAACGCCCAGCGCGCCCTGGACGTCCTCGGCCTCGGCGACCAGGTCCGCGACCTGTCCGCGTGGCAGGGCGACGGCGGCCTGCGCCGCCCCGACGGCCGCTGGCTCGCCCGCACCGACGCCCGGGCCGCCGCCGCACGCTTCGGCGGCCCCCTCGTCCTGCTCCACCGCGCCACGCTCGTCGAGATCCTCACCTCGGCGCTCCCCGCCGGCACCGTCCGCACCGGGACCCCCGCGACGCTGACCGACCCCGGCGACGACCACCGGCCCGCCCGCCTCACCACCCCGGACGGTGAGCGCGAGGCCGAACTCGTCGTCGCCGCCGACGGTATCCACTCCGCCACCCGGCACACCCTCTTCCCCCGCCACCCCGGCACCCGCTACTCCGGCTGCACCACCTGGCGGCTCGTCGTCCCTGCCCCCGGCCGGCCCTTCCCGCCGCACGAGACCTGGGGCGCCGGACGCCTCTGGGGCACCCAGCCCCTCAAGGACGGCCGGATCTACGCCTACGCCATGGCCGCCGCCCCCGCCGCGGCCCACGCGCCCGACGACGAGAGGGCCGAACTGCTGCGCCTCTTCGGCGACTGGCACCACCCCGTGCCCGAGATCCTCGCCACCGTCGACCCCGGCCGGATCCTCCGCCACGACGTCCACCACCTGCCGGACCCGCTGCCCGCGTACCACCGGGGACGGGTCGCCCTCCTCGGTGACGCCGCCCACGCGATGATGCCCAGCCTCGGCCAGGGCGGGAACCAGGCCGTCGAGGACGCCGTCGTGCTCGCCCACCACGCCCGCCCCGCGGCCGGCTTCACCCCCGGCCGCGACCTCGCCGCCTACACCGCCGACCGGCTCCCACGCACCACCGCCCTCGTCCGCAGGGCCGCCCGCACGGGAGCCCTCACCACGCTCTCCGCCCGCCCCGCCGTCGCCCTGCGCGACACGCTCGTCCGAGCCGTCTCCCGCTTCGGCCCCGGGCTCGTCCTGCGCGGCTTCGACGGCATCGCCGACTGGCGCCCGCCCGTCGCCCCCGGGCCGGCGCGCGTAAGCTGACCGGCGCGAACGGCCCGTACCGGCACGGGCTCGCGCACCACGGACACAGCGACGAGGGAGACCCCGTGAAGGTTGGCTGCATCGGACTCGGCGACATCGCGCAGAAGGCCTACCTCCCGGTGCTCGCCACCCTCCCCGGGGTCGAACTCCACCTCCAGACCCGCACCGCGGCCACCCTGGAGCGGGTGGCCGACAGCCTCCACCTGCCCGCCACCCGGCGCCACCGCGACCTCGACTCGCTGCTCTCCGCCGGAATCGACGCCGCCTTCGTGCACGCCCCCACCGCCGTCCACGCCGAGATCGCAGTCCGCCTCCTCGAAGCCGGGGTCCCCACCTACGTGGACAAGCCCCTCGCCTACGACTACGCCGACTCCGAGCGGATCGTGGACCTCGCAGCGAAGCGGTCCGTCAGCCTCGCCGTCGGCTTCAACCGGCGCCTCGCCCCGGCCTACGCCCAGTGCCTCGACCACCCGCGCGACCTGATCCTCCTGCAGAAGAACCGGATCGGACTTCCCGAGGACCCCCGCACCCTCGTCCTGGACGACTTCATCCACGTCGTCGACACCCTGCGCTTCCTCCTCCCCGGCGAGGTGGAGCACACCGACGTCCGCGCCCGCGTCCGCGACGGCCTCATGCACCACGTCGTGCTCCAGCTCTCCGGCGACGGATTCACCGCCATCGGCATGATGAACCGGATGAACGGCTCCACCGAGGAGATCCTGGAGGTCTCCGGCCAGGACACCAAGCGCCAGGTCGTCAACCTCGCCGACGTCATCGACCACAAGGGGCAGCCGACCGTGCGGCGCCGCGGCGACTGGGTGCCCGTCGCCCGCCAGCGAGGCATCGAGCAGGCCGTCCTCGCCTTCCTCGACGCCGTCCGCGAGGACCGGCTCCTCGACGCCCGGGACGCCCTGCTCACCCACGAACTGTGCGAGCGGGTCGTCCGCGAGGCCCTGGCCCAGGCCTCCTGAACCGGGCGCGCCCCGCGCGCGGGCGGCGGTTCAGCGGGCCGGCGCCGGGCGGGGGGGGGCCC
>NZ_JAPSIW010000634.1 GCF_031178505.1 Streptomyces sp.
CGCAGGGAGCGGCGGGCCAGGTAGTCGTCGTCCCCGGAGGACGCGGCGGAAGCACTCGTCGCGGGGGCGGTTTCGCCGGTGGTTCCAGGGGTACGTCCCGAGGGGTTCCCGGTCGCGCCCCCGGTCGTTTCGTCGAGCGTCATGGCAGCGTCAGCTCCCCGCAACGGGCCTGGTGTCCAATGGATCAGTCCCATACCTTTGCGTCGGTGGAGTGGCGAGCGCAAGCCCCCGCGCGTAACTTCCGGATCACGTGAGGAAGCCCCGCAGCAGCGCCGCCGTGCCCGCGCAGTGCTCCCGCGTCACTTCCCGCGCCGCGTCCGCGTCCCCGTCGAGCACCGCGTCCACCAGGGCCGCGTGCTGGTGCTGGGAGTGCTCCAGATTGCGGACGAGCAGCGGGATGCAGTCCAGAAGGCCGTTGACGGTCGCCCGGACGGCCGCGTACTGCGCCGTCAGCGTCGGTGAGCCGGAGAGCTCCGCCAGCGCGAGGTGGAACAGGGTGTCCTGGCGCCGGTAGTCGTCCAGCGGGGCGTCGTGCGTGGCCGCCAGCGCGGCCCGCAGCCGCTCCGTACCCGCCGCGTCGAGGCCGTGCGCCGCGCAGAGGCCGGCCGCTCCGACCTCCAGGACCTCGCGGAAGCGCAAGGTGTCCTCGATGTCGACGGCGGCGATCCGGCGGCGCAGCTCCTCCTCGCCGGCCGTCCGGGTCCGGGGCAGGACGAACGTCCCTCCGTACCGGCCGCGCCGGCTCTCCACGAGGCCCTGCTCCTGGAGGACCTTGAGGACCTCGCGCAGGGTGACCCGGCTGATCCCCATCCGGTCGGCCAGTTCCCGCTCGGCGGGCAGCCGTTCGCCGCCCGGCACGAGACCGAGCCGTACCACCTGGAGGATCTGCTCCAGGGCCTCCTCGAAACCGTTCCCCGCGCGCACCGGCCGCAGCACGGGCGTCAGCCGGTCCGGCGCGTCACTCGTACGGGCCACGTTCTCGTTCCCCCTTCCCGGGCACTTCACAAGCAATGGTCTTCGTGCATACCTTATGGCTCCCGGCAGGCCGAAGGAGGAGTCATCCCGTGGCAGACCGCACAGCCCCGCTCACCGTCGAGGAACTGCGTTCCCTCGTCGCGAGCGGCGAGATCGACACCGTCGTCCTGGCCTTTCCCGACATGCAGGGACGGCTCCAGGGCAAGCGGTTCGCCGCACCGTTCTTCCTCGACGAGGTCCTCGGCCACGGCACCGAGGGCTGCAACTACCTGCTCGCCGTCGACACCGAGATGAACACCGTCGACGGCTACGAGATGTCCTCCTGGGAACGCGGCTACGGCGACTTCGCCATGCACCCCGACCTCACCACCCTCCGCCGCGTCCCCTGGAACGAGGCCACCGCCATGGTGACCGCCGACCTCGCCTGGGGCGACGGCAGCCCCGTGGTCGCCGCGCCCCGCCAGATCCTCCGCCGCCAGCTGGACCGGCTCGCCGGGCACGGCCTCACCGCCCACGTCGGCACCGAGCTCGAGTTCATCGTCTTCAAGGACACCTACGAGCAGGCCTGGGACGCCGGCTACCGCGGCCTCACCCCGGTCAACCAGTACAACATCGACTACTCCGTCCTCGGAACCGGCCGGGTCGAGCCGCTGCTGCGCCGCATCCGCAACGAGATGACCGGCGCCGGCCTCACCGTGGAGTCCGCCAAGGGCGAGTGCAACCCCGGCCAGCACGAGATCGCCTTCAAGTACGCCGAGGCCCTCGTCACCTGCGACCGGCACGCCGTCTACAAGACCGGCGCGAAGGAGATCGCCGCCCAGGAAGGCGTCTCCCTCACCTTCATGGCGAAGTACAACGAGCGCGAGGGCAACTCCTGCCACATCCACCTCTCCCTCCAGGACACGGAGGGGCACAACGTCATGGCCGGGGACGACCCGCACGGAATGTCCGCGACCATGCGCCACTTCCTCGCCGGACAGCTCGCCGCCCTCCGCGACTTCTCCCTCCTCTACGCGCCGAACATCAACTCCTACAAGCGGTTCCAGCCCGGTTCCTTCGCCCCCACCGCCGTCGCCTGGGGCCACGACAACCGCACCTGCGCCCTCCGCGTCGTCGGCCACGGCCGCTCCACCCGCTTCGAGAACCGGCTCCCCGGCGGCGACGTCAACCCCTACCTCGCCGTCGCCGGCATGGTCGCGGCCGGACTCCACGGCATCGAGCAGCGCCTCGAACTGCCCCCCGCCTGCACCGGCAACGCCTACACCGGCGACTACGCGCACGTCCCCACGACCCTGCGCGAGGCCGCCGAGCTCTGGGAGACCAGCGAGATCGCCAAGGAGGCCTTCGGAGCCGAGGTCGTCGCCCACTACCGCAACATGGCCCGCGTCGAACTGGACGCCTTCGACGCCGCGGTCACCGACTGGGAACTGCGCCGCTCCTTCGAACGCCTCTGAGCGACCGGCCCGCCCTCACCGCGACCCCCCACCACGACCCCCCACCGCGAACCCCGCCCGCAGCACCCGCGCGAAAGGAATGAGGACCAGGGAGTGGAAGAGTTGCTCCAGGTACTGAACCCGGCGACCGAGGACGTCGTCGCCACCGTCCCCGCCGCCACCCCCGCCGACGTCGACGCCGCCGTCCACCGGGCCGCGGCCGCACAGCGGGACTGGGCGGCGGCCGCCCCCGCCGACCGCGCACGCCTGCTCCGCCGCTTCGCGTCCACCGTGGACGAGCACCTCGAGGAACTCGCCCTCCTGGAGGTCCGCGAGGCCGGACACACCCTCGGCAACGCACGCTGGGAGGCCGGCAACGTCCGCGACCTCCTCGACTACGCCGCCGGGGGAGTGGAGCGTCTGAACGGACGCCAGATCCCCGTCCCGGGCGGACTCGACGTCACGATCCTCGAACCCCTCGGGGTCGTCGGCGTCATCGCCCCCTGGAACTTCCCCATGCCGATCGCCGCCTGGGCCACCGCGCCCGCCCTCGCCGCCGGTAACGCCGTCGTCCTCAAGCCGGCCGAGACCACCCCCCTCACGGCCCTCCGCCTCGCCGAACTCGCCCTCGCCGCCGGGCTCCCCGAAGGCCTCTTCCAGGTCCTCCCCGGCACCGGCCCCGTCGCCGGCGACGCCCTCGTCACCCACCCCGGCGTCGCCAAGATCGTCTTCACCGGCTCCACCCGCGTCGGGAAGTCGATCATGGCGAAGTGCGCCGGCCAGGTGAAGCGGGTCACCCTCGAACTCGGCGGCAAGAGCCCGAACATCGTCTTCGCCGACGCGGACCTCGACGCCGCCGCCGCGGCCGCCCCGATGTCCTTCCTCGACAACAGCGGCCAGGACTGCTGCGCCCGCACCCGCATCCTCGTCGAGCGGAGCGCGTACGACCGCTTCCTGGAGCTCCTCGCCCCGGCCGTCGAGGAGATCGTCGTCGGCGACCCGCTCGACGCGCGCACCCAGATGGGTCCGCTCATCTCCCGGGCCCAGCTCGACCGCGTCCGCTCCTTCGTCGACGGCGCCCCCACCTCCGCCGGGACCATCCGCGGCAAGGCCCCCGAAGGCCCCGGCTTCTGGTTCCCGCCCACCGTCCTCACCGGCGTGCCCGAGGACGCCCCCTGCGCCGTCGAGGAGATCTTCGGGCCGGTCGCCGTCGTCCTCCCCTTCGAGGACGAGGCCGACGCGATCCGCCTCGCCAACGCCACCGAGTACGGCCTGTCCGGCTCCCTCTGGACCCGGGACGTCGGCCGCGCCCTGCGCACCTCGCGCGCCGTCCGCGCCGGGAACCTCTCCGTCAACTCCCACTCCAGCGTGCGCTACTGGACCCCGTTCGGCGGCTACCGCCAGTCCGGCCTCGGCCGGGAGCTCGGCCCCGACGCCCTGACCGCCTTCACCGAAACCAAGAACGTCTTCATCAGCACGGAGGCCTGACCGCATGAGCACCGAAGAGATCGTCTGCCGCCGCCTCGTCGGCCGCACCGCCGTCATCACCGGGGCCGGCAGCGGCATCGGCCTCGCCACCGCCCGGCGGCTCGCCTCCGAAGGCGCCCACGTCGTCTGCGGCGACATCGACGAGACCGCGGGCAAGGCCGCCGCCGAGGAGGTCGGCGGCACCTTCGTCAAGGTCGACGTCACCGATCCGGAGGAGGTCGAGGCCCTGTACCGCACCGCCTTCGAGA
>NZ_JAPSIW010000068.1 GCF_031178505.1 Streptomyces sp.
GGTGACGCGGGACCGCGGTTTTGGTGGTGGCTAGTGGTCGCCCGCGACGCGGTGACGTTCCCCGAGACCGTCACCTTCGCCGCCGTGCTGCTCGACCCCGGGATGCAGGAACGGATCTGGAACGATCACGGGCGCGGCGGACCGGTACGCCCCTTCCGGCCGGACGGAGCGTTCTTCCGCGAACTCGCAGTACGGCTGGAGCGGCCCTGGCTGGCCGACTGTGAACAGGCTGCGCAGCGTGGGCTGGTGTTGGAAGGCCCGCTGCATGCCGGGCCGCTGCTGGATTGCATGGGCGCGTTCACCCGTGTCCGGCGCGGACAGCAGCACCCCAACGGGTACGGGCTGGATCCGTGGTGGCTGCGCGCGGAGCACCGCCCCGCCTCGGCCCGGGTTCAACTGCGCGCCCTAGCCGAATGAGTTGCGGCCGCACGCCGCGCCGGTGAGGACCGCGTTGCCCGGCCCGGTGGCGGTCACCAGGCGCGGTAGTACGCAGTGGTGGCGCGCCCGTACCGGTCGCGGAACAGCCGACGGGCCGCAAACGGGACCGTACTGGTCCCGGCGCGGCTGGCGGAGCGGGCTCTCACTGCCCCGTCGGCGGAGCCGCAGCCGGCACAGCGACGGCCCGGGCCGCGGCATGGACCACGCGTTCATACTCCTCGTCGCCCAGGAGGATCGGCAGGCCGAGCATGGTGGCCCAGCAACTTTGACCTCTTCGGGCGCGTCGTCGCCGTGCCGCCGGTACAGCGCCCTTTCCCCGGGTAACCGGGGTGAAGATCATGTGGCCGGATGCGCGCCGGGTCGGCGATGTCATCGGCGGGGCGAGGCGCTGCGCACGGTGGAGGTTGGCTGATTTCGGCGGTTCGCGCGTGTGGGCGCGCTTGACTGGAGCGCATGATCGACGAGCATCACCCGCCGGCCGCCGGCAGCACTGCCTTGCCCGCATCGCCATGGCAGAGCGCGGGAGCGCAAGGTGGTGCGCAGGCCGCAGTGGAGACAGGTCCTCAGGTATCCGGTCCGGCAGACGGAGGATGCGACCAGTCGCCGCTCGTGGCGGTCCGAAAGCCGGCTGGCGCATCCGGGGACTTCGCCGGGCTGCCGGAAGATGGTGAGACGACCGCGGATTTACCGGTCGGGATCGGCGACCGGCTGGAGGCTCGGTTCGTTGACCAGGCGGGAACCGAGCAGAGGACGTTGTGGCTGGAGGCCGCGCGTGGTGTCTGCTTGGAGGAGTGCGGTCCGGTGCGGAGGTTCCCGGTGCGGCACGGCAAGCGGATGGCGCCGGGGTGGTGGTGGTCGGCGACCAACGGACGGCTGGTGCACTACGGGTCCGGGGTCATGCGGGCCCAGGTGATGCTGCTGGACTGGGATCCTTCGGTCGTGGCCATTGCGTGCCGCCCGGTGGAACTTGCCTGGTCTGAGCGTGGCGGGGGCTGGGTGCGGCACGCACCGCATCTGATGGCCCGGCTCGCGGACGGCAGGGGTCTGCTGGCGGACTGCGCAGGGCACGGCGACATCTCTCCGCGCCTGGTCTGCCGGGCGGCGGTGATGGAGGCTGCCGCCGCGGCGGTGGGGTGGCAGTACCGGGTTCTGCGGCCCCCGGATCCGGTTCTGGCGGCCAATCTGCGCTGGCTGGCCGGGTACCGGCACCCCCGCTACAAGGGCGGAAAACTGGCCAGGCTCGCGGCCGCGGCATTCCGGCGGCCGCGGCCCCTGATCGAGGGGGTGCATGAACTTGGCGACCCGATCCAGGTCTTCCCGGTGGTCTTCCACGCCCTGTGGCACGGCGACTTGTCGGCTCCACTCGGCGTGCCCCTGCACGAGCGGGTGACCGTGACGGCGGTTGCCCGAGGGCGGGGGCAGGGATGAGCGGCACGGTACTGGAGCCCGGAGCTCAGGTGCGCTTCGCGAAGCGGACCTGGACGGTCGTCATGCTGGAAGGCCTGTCCGTAAAGCTGATCGACGCGGACAACTCCGTCGCCACGGTCCTGGTGAACTACCTCTTCGCCGACCCCGACTTCGAAGTGGTGGGCTCCCCGCGGCGCAGCGTGCCGCCGTTCGGGCTCCTGGAGGAACTGCCGGAGCACGTGCGCGAGCAGGCGTACGCCTGGGAGCGGCACGTGCGCGAGGTGGAGACCGGGTACCCCGTTCCGGGACAGGATCAGGTGCCGCGGGCCGAGTACGATCCGGCCCGGCGCACCATGGCGGAGCGGGAGGAGGCCAAGGCCGCCGAGCTGACGGCGGCCGGGCAGACGGCCAGTGCGGTGACGGTGCGGCGGATGCGGGCTCGCTACCGGGAGCACGGCCTGTGGGGGCTGGTGGACGGCCGGGCCGCCCGCCGCCGCTCACCTGTGGGACGCGCCGACGAGCGGGTGATCGCCGCGATCGAGCAAGCACTGCAGGCGCAGCGGAAACGATCGACCGGGACGCTGAGCCGGCTGCGGCGCACCGTCGGCTGGATCCTGGAGGACGCCCACGGCGTGGGGGTGGTGAAGGTACCGCCTGCCTCGACGTTCAACCGGCTGGTGCACGCCCTCGCCGACCGCCAGGGACTGCTGGGGACGGCGGCACAGCGGCGCCGTCATTCCTCACGGCCGGCTTCGCCGTTCACCCCGACGGTGGCGTTGCGGCCCGGTGAGCTGGTGATGCTGGACAGCACGCCTTTGGACGTGATGGTGGTCCTGGCCGACGGGGTGGTGGGAAAGGCCGAGTTGACGATCGCGCTGGACGTGGCGACGCGCAGTATCTGTGCGACCGTTCTGCGGCCGATGGGCACAAGGTCGGTGGACGCGGCGATTCTGCTGGCGCAGATGGTGACGCCCATGCGGATGCGCCCTGGGTGGGAAGAGGCGCTGGCGATGTCGCGGTCGGTCATCCCCTATGAGCGGCTGGTGTCTCTGGACGCGCGGCTGGAGGGGGCGGCGGCTCGTCCGGTGATCATGCCGGAGACGGTGGTCGTCGACCAGGGCCGGGTGTTCGTCTCCGCCTCGTTCGTCGCGGCGTGCGACAGCCTGGGGGTGTCGGTGCAGCCGGCGCCTCCGGCCAACGGCCCGGCCAAGGGAAATGTCGAGCGGATGTTCCGTACCATCGGCGACCGGTTCTCCCAGTACGTGGCCGGTTACACCGGCTCCGACGTCACTCAGCGCGGCTCTCACGTCGAGGACGAGGCGTGCTGGACGCTGCCGCAGGTGCAGGATCTGCTGGACGAGTGGCTGGTCGCAGACTGGCAGCACCGTCGGCACGCATCCCTGCGTCATCCTCTGGCCCCGAAGCTCGCGGTGTCGCCGAACGAGATGTGGGCCGCGCTGGTCGGCGTGACCGGCTGTGTGCCGGTGCTGCTCAGCGAAGACGACTACGTCGAGCTCATGCCGGTCAAGCGGGTGGGCATCAACGATTACGGCATCCGCTTCGACTACCGCACCTACGACCACGAGGTCCTCAACCCGCACCGCGGGTTCCAGTCGACGGCCCCGGACGGGATGTGGGAGGTGCACCACAACCCCTATGACCCCCAGCAGATCTGGGTGCGGCTGCCTGGCGGCTGGGAGGAGGTGCCCTGGATCCACAAGGAGCGGGTCAGCCTGCCCTTCACCGACTTCACCTGGCGGCACATCCGCGCGGCCGTCGAGCGCCGCGGCGACCGCGACGAGCACGAACAACAGCTCGCCCAGGCCCTGGACCACCTCCTGCGGCGGGCCGGCAACGGGGAAGGCACCCGCCGCGAGCGGACCGTCGCGGCACGCGCCAGCGCCGCAGCATCCCTCGCCGGGCCCGCCCCAAACCAGCAGGAGCCGCCCGACCCCCTCACCGCCCCGACCCTCTCCTACGGCCTGGTCGGCGCCTTCACCTCAGTAAGCCTGGATGAGCCCGACGACGAAGAGTTCGAGGACGGCTGGGACGAGGACGAAGACCCGCTCGGCACATCAGACGATGCAGGCGACGGCCCCGCCGGAGACGAACAGCCATCCGGGCGGGCCGCAGTCCCCCGCCCGTCGCGGATCTACGATGCCCGCCAGGAGGCAACCCAGTGGTAGCAGTCCCCGAAGCCGGTCTCGTCCCGGACGAGGAGCAGCAGATGGCGGCCTATGCGCCACCGACCACGCGGGAGGGCTGGCAGCAGTTCGTCGGCACTCCCCCACTGCAGCCCCCGCCAGACGCCGGCGAGGACTGGTCGCTTGAGGAACGCCTGGACTACCACTCCCGGTTCGTCGTCCTGACCACCCCGGCTATGGAGCGCATCTCACTGTCGGTTCGGCGACTGATGCTCCTCAACCGCCGCCAGCAGGGCACCGCGCGCCGCGGACTGATCGTGTCCGGGCCGCCCACCACCGGCAAAACCACCACCCTGCTGGAGATGGGCCGCACCTTCGAGCTCGCCGAGCAGCGCCGCCACCCCGGCCGCGCCGACCGGCTGCCCGTGGTGTTCCTGGCGGTGCCGCCCGCCTCCACTCCCAAGATGCTGGTATCGGAGTTCGCCCGGTTCCTCGGTATCCCCATCGCGGTCCGGATGAACCAGGCGCAGATCACCGACGCCGTCTGCCACCTGCTGTGCCAGCTGGGCACCGCGCTGGTCCTCGTCGACGACGTCCACCTGCTCGACACCCGCACCCGCGCCGGCGCGGAGACCTCCGACCAGATGAAGCACCTAGGCGAGAGGATTCCGGCGACCTTCGTCTACGCAGGCGTCGACGTCGAGGCATCCCCCCTGCTCAACGGGCCGCGCGGCGCACAGTTGGCAGGCCGCTTCACCCTGGTCCGCAACACCGCCCTGTCCTGCGGCACCGCCGAACAGCGCGCGACCTGGCTGGACCTGGTCACCGACATGGAAAACGCCCTGCACCTGCGCCACCACACTGGGGGCACTCTGGCCCGGCACGCCGACTACCTCCACCAGCGCACCGGCGGAGTCATGGGAAGCCTCTCCCACCTCATCCGTGAAGCCGCCCTCACCGCCCTCCTCGACGGCAGCGAAAAGATCACCAAACGGCTCCTGGCCGGCATCCAGCTCGACATCCGCGCGGAGCAGCAAGCCCGCCCGCCCCGAAAACGCATCCCGCGCCCCCGCAACAACGGCACTGGATCCTGACGAGGCGGACCAGCCGTGAAGAAGACCACCAGCCCTCTAAGGGAACCTGCCGTCAGAGATTATTCGCAGCCACCACAGCGCGAACAGAACGAAATGCCCCTGCACAGACCGCCTTTGGGCGCGGGGCGTGTCGCTCCGCTGAACGGCGAGACGACGCTGTCGTTCATGAGCAGAGCCGCCTCCCGGTACAAGCTCACGGCCAAAGAACTCATCGGCGCGCTCGTGGACGTGGGGCGGCGGCCCAACCTGTTCACGGTGCGGCCCGACGGAGAAGTGGTCTTCAACGCCGAGGCCCGGGCGGTGGTCGCCGCTTTCTGCCGCATGCCCGAAGAACACCTGCACCGTGCCCTGCCGGCCTGGGACAGAGACGGCCCTTCGAGCAGGCTCGGGAACAGGCCGGCCGCCTGGGTCCGCACCGCAGCCACTATCCCGCCGACCGGCCCCGGATGCCGGGCCTGCACCGCGACCGCCACACGAGGCCGGGAAGAAGCACGCCGCTACCTGCTGCCGCACGGCCGGGTATGCGTCAGGCACCAGTGCTGGATGCTGGAAGCACCCGTCGTCGACGGGGCAGCAGCCGTCCCCGGGCAGTTGGACCTGCGGTATGTGCCGCAGATCGGGGCGGCCCAGCGCCGTCATGTACGGCTGCTGCGGCGCTCTGCGCACGCTGGCGAAGCGTTCACCGTGGCGCAGGCAATCATGGCTTCGTGGTGGGACGAGCCCTGGCCGGAAGAGATCCTCTGGCCCGATCGGCTGCGGCTGATGGCACCCAGCAACGACCTCGCTTGGCGTACCGCGGCGCGGGATGCGGTGACCTATCCCGAAGCCGTCACGCTGGCCGCGGCCCTCGCCGACCCGAGCCTGCAGCAGCGGCTACTCGATGATGCGGGGCGGCATCAGCCGCACGCGCTCGCCGATGTCCCCGGCCTTGTGGACGAACTGGCTCGGCGCCTTGAGCGGCCATGGCTCGCCGGTCGCCTCAGCGCCATCACGACAGGCCCGCTGAACGCCTGGGTACGCGCCTGCGTACGCACCAGAGCCGGGCACAAGCCGAAGACACGCAGCATGTGGCACGTCTCCCCGCCCCACCGGCCCGCACCGATCACCCGGCTCCTGGCCGAAACCCGGCCCGTCGACGAAGCGCCCGGAAAAACGGAGTCGGCAGGGGCGCCGGCCCCAGACGTGGCTGAGACCGCCAAGGGGTTCGCGCGCGGCCTGCGCCACGCCCGTGCCTACGCCACCGAACACGGCCACCTCTGCATTCCTTACCGGCACGAAAAGGACGGGTTCCAACTCGGCCTGTGGCTGTCCAACCAACGCGCAGCAGGCCCTCAGCTCTCCCCCGAGCGCAGCCAGGCCCTGGCCGCTCTTGACCCGTGGTGGAATCCTGCGTGGAGCACGCTGTGGCAGCGCATCTACCTGTGCGCACGACGGCTGCTGGACTCAGGCACCGACATCAGACCCGAGCAGGGCTTCCCGGGCACCAGCGAGAACCTCGGCACCTGGCTGTACCGGCAGTGCCAGGTCTACAGCAGCCTCCACCCCCAGCAGCGCAGACTACTGGCACAGATCGGCATCAGTGCCGAGGCCGCCCGCCACGCACTGCCGCGGCGTCGCAACCTCGCCGAGGCCCGTGACCGGGGCCTGACTAATGCACGCGCCTACTGGAAGGAGCACGGGCACCTTTGTGCGAGCTCTGCTGATACGTACGCCGACTTCCCCATCGGCCAATGGCTGACCAACCTCCGCGTACGCGCCCGACGCGGCATTCTCGATCCCGCCCTCACGCAGCAGCTGGACGCAATGGATCCGTGGTGGGCACCGCCCTGGCCCTCCGACTGGCAGCGAGCCTGCTACACGGTGACCGAACTCGTCCGCTCCGGCCACCCTCTCGACCCCGAAAGCGCCTTTGCAGCCTTCGACGACGAGCTCGGTCAATGGCTATACACCCAATGTGTGTCCTACCCCGGCTTGGCAGTGGAACAGCGCCGACAGCTCGCGGCCGTCGGACTGACTGAGCAGACTGTCCAAACCGCCCGCCCCAACCCCGCCACCCGCAGGCCGTCCCTGGAGACCGGTCTCTACTACGCCCGCTCCTACGCGGCACTGCACGGCGACCTCAACGCATCACCCTCCGACCGGCACGAGGGCTTCCCCATCGGAAAGTGGCTGGCCCGCCAAAAGCACCAGGCCGGCCTTCACACCGCCAAGTTCGCCGCGCCCTACCCAGCCGGCCCACTGCTGGCCGCCGTCGACTCATGGTGGAACCCACCGTGGAACGGGGACTGGCAGATCAACCACCGCGCCGCACGCAGACTCGTCGAGAACGGGATCAGACTCCTCCCCGACCAAGGTTTCCCCGGCACCCCCGACTGGACTGGGCAGTGGCTCTACACCCAGTGCGTCACCTACCAGAACCTCCACCCGGGGCAGCAACACAGGCTCACGCAACTCGGCATCACCACCGCGAACTCCTGCACCGCACAGCCCCGTCGCGTCACCCAGCAAGCATCATTCGACACCGGCCTTGCACACGCCCGCTCCTACGCTGCCCGACACGGACACCTCGCCGTACCCAGAAGCACGAACCACCACGGCTACCGGCTGGGCACATGGCTCGCCCACCAACGCAAACGGGCCGCCAACGGCCGACTACCCCACCACCGCGCCGAGGCCCTCGACGTCCTTGACTCATGGTGGAACCCATCCTGGGGCCTACCATGGCAAATCGCCTACCATGCCGTCAGAAACGAGATCCACGGCCACGCTCTGAACGCGGCCGCAGGTTTCCCCGGACTCCCTCCAGCCGCCACCAGATGGCTGCTCACCCAGTGCACCAACTATGGCGACCTCCATCCGGGCCAGCAGGAACTCCTGACCGGACTCGGCATAACACCCCAGGAAGCACACGCCGTCCGCCCCCAGCAGGAAACACGCACGCGCCGCCGAACCGGCGCCAGCCGGTCGCGCCCCACAACCGTCTCCTCGTCCATCGACGGCGGCCTGCCCTACGCCCGCTCCTACGCACACACTCACGGCGGACTCGGCACCGCCCACTACACCACCGAACACGACGGATTTCCCCTGGGCTGGTGGCTGTACGAGCAGCGCAAACGCGCCGTCGCCCACCTACGCCGCACCGGCCGGCCCTGGCCCCACGACACACAGCTCACCACACTCGACCCGTGGTGGAACCCACCCTGGCGGGCCTCCTGGAACCACAGCTACCACCAAGCCCACACCCACCACACCGCCGGCCGCCCATTCCCTGGCACCACGACCAAGTGGATCCGCACCCAGCAGCAAGCCTGGAACCAGCTCCACCCCCACCAACAACACCTCCTGACCACCCTCGGTATCCACGGACCCGTCCCCCTGATCAGCTACAACAGCCGCCCAATGAAACTGACCCGCCAACCAATAGAACTGACCAACGGATCCACGGCCACCCCGAAGCAGGAAACCCACAGCTCACAGACCCCACCCAGCCCCAGCTCCCAAGCAACGCCAAGCCGCTCGCCAACACACCGGACACCGCCAGCCCCAACCAGCCAACTGATCAGCCCAGCTCAACACCCCGGACACTGATCAGATCGAACGAGCCGCGACAAGCGTGGTGACCTGCGCGGACACGGAGGCCGTCACGCGGGCCGCGCAACACCTAGCGCAACAGATAGGCGCAACCCTTGGCGCAACCTCGTGCTCCTGGCCGACCGGGGCGACCGGTCACGCGGAGCGTCCTCTTCGGCTACAGCCCGAACTGGCTCATCAGGTCCGCGCACAGTTCGTCAGCACTGCTGCGTCCTTCGTCATCCGCCGCCGCAGGGGAAAGCACGGTGTGAGCGGGCTGGAGATGGTGGGGCCTGCGGGCGTACAGCGGCTCCGTCTCCGCCCCATCTCCCCAGGTCGAGGTGAGCGGTGCCATGGCTATGGGCCCGTCTGGAGAGATGATCAGCGAAGTCAGTTGCAGGGTGCTGTCCAGACGCAACTTTCGCTGGTGCTCCTGCGCAGTGGCGATGAAGTCGTAGCAGCACGCCGTCACCAAGCGCTCGGATACTTGAAGGACGTCGTCTTGTCCTGGGAGCTCCTCGCCCCCTGCACGGATGAAGGACAGATTGGCGGCCATCACCACGGTGCCGTCGTAGTGCAGCTCAGTGATGATCTCTCGGTTCATGGGTGACTGGAGGTTGTTGCACACCCAGCGGCGCAGGCCGGGGCGCGGGTTGAGTCGGGTGTCCGGCCCCATCCCGACCAAGGGGCCTGGCACCAGCTCTCTCGCGTGCAGAACGCGAGCTCGCGTCTTGGCGGCCTCCAAGACCTCCCGTGCCTGATCCCGGCTCATCGTGTAGGCCCCGCGTGGCAGGGGCCTCTGGGGTCGGGAGACCGCGATGAACCAAGCTGAGGGCACGTGGGCGTGCGCGGTGACGGTCTGGGTGGTGAAGTCGATGTGGCGCTGGATCTCTTCTTCTGCCCGGCCGACGCGGGTGAAGCGGTCGCGGTAGGCCCGCTCGATCTGGTGCTCTGCCATCCAGGCTGTGTGGTCGTTGTCCCGGTAAGGGACGACCGCAGCCTGCTGTTCCTTGTCGCGTGCTGCGCCGCCGTACACGAAGTGAGGTGCCATCTCGCTGGCCGGCACATCGACGACCAGGACGGTCTTCGTCCCGTCGGACAGCTCGAGTATGTCCAGGTCCGGCAGGTAGGGCTGGACGTGGTTGCGGATCCACTGGGCGTACTGCTGCCGGTTGACCTCGTCGGGGTCGATGCCCGTCAGGACGGTCGTCTTGTCCTGGACCCCGAAGATGATCAGTCCGCCACGGGTGTTTGCCATGGCGGCGACGTCCTTGGCGAACTCGTTCCAGCGACCGTCCCGGGGCGGCTGAGGAAGCATTTCCTTCCAGTCCAGGTCGTCGGACTCCTCCAGGTTGTCCGCTGCGGCCTGGCTGACCATGTCGAAGGTGAGGGGCCCGGGCGGGCATCCGAGGTGTTCGTGGAGTCTTGTCCATGTGCGTGCCATGCGCGGCAGCGTAGAGGGCGTATCGAACCCTGTCAGAGACACTTCCCTCGCGCGATGGCATGCGGTGATCAACCACGCCAGGAAACCCGCCGTCAGGAACAAGGCCGTCGTGCTGCACTTCGGCCAACCCGCGCAGGGTCCAGAGTCCCGCCCGGGGCCTCAGCAACCGATCGCCAAACGTGAGGTCAGATCCTGGTCGACGGCAACGTACGCCGATAGCGGGCCGTTGCTGACGTAGCTGAGTTCACCCCGCAGTACGGCGGACTGAAGGTGTACACGCACGGTCACGGCAGACGATCTCGATACCGGGGCGCTTCGCCAACCAAGCCGCCAGGGTGTCGGCCTCGCGATCCGGCAACAAGTCCACCGGGCTCCGGGTCTCGACATCGACAAGCACTGTTCCATAGATCCGGCCTCTGCGCTGGGCGTATTCGTCCACGCCGACCACTCGGGGCGCAACTGCCGGAGGGTCTGGCAACGAGGTGATCAGCCGCAGCAGGGTGTTGCGGCTGACCGGTGCCCCGAAGACGCTGGCCATCCGGGCGCCGCCACGGCCAGCCAGCGCAAGACCGACGGACGCGAGTGTTGAGCGCAGCCGCTCGGTCCGACGTCCGTACCGGCGGGTGAGGCCGGGCATCTGCTCAGCAAAGGTCTGCTGGGTGCCGGAGTACTCCGTGCAGGTGAACCGGCGGACCCTCAAGGACAGCACCACACGTGGCCTGCTGCCGGAAGGCCGTGAGGAAACCGCAGGTACGAGCCGTGTACTCGCGTCGACCATTGCCCGCAGCTCGGGCAGGACGCCCCGCCCATCGTGGAGCGGACCTCTACCTGGACACCAGCCTCGGCCACGTCGACGGCCACCACGTGGACGCCCTCAACCGACGAGAGCAGCACCCCTTCGAGCTGTATCCGTACTTCGTTCACGGCGAAGCACTGTCGGCCAGCCCCCACTCACCGCAGGCAATTTCCGGGCGACATTGCACGCCATCAATCGGAGAGCAACAGTCACGCTGCGTGCACGACCACGGAAAGTGGCTCTGTCGCTGATTTGGGGGTGTCACCGGTTGATCAAGGTGACAGGAGGATGCGGCGTCGCAGGAGGTCGAAGTTGGCCCGCCCGTACATCTGTCTCTTCAGCAGCTTGATTCTGGTGACGTTGCCCTCGACCGCTCCCGAGGTGAAGGTGGTGGTCAGGGCGGCGAGCACTGCTGTGCGGTCGCGCCGTATGCCAGCGGCCAGGGTGCGGAGTTCTCGTTGTCCGTCGAGACGGACATCGGCAAGCCAGACGTCGAGGGCCAGGTGCTCGCTGCGGCGTTCGCGCACCATCGCGGCCAGGCGCCGGGCGTATTCGGTGGTCGTGGCCAGGGCGGGGCTGCGTTCGCACAGCTCGTCGAGGCACTTGCGGTCGGTCTCGGTGAGGTGTTCGGGCCGGCGCATGATCCAGTCGGTGACCCGGCGGACGGTCAGATGGGGCAATGGGGCATCCGTCGGGACCGTCCCGGTGCGGTAGGGCCGCAGGTGGCGGCGGACGGTGTTGACGTCGCCGCGATAGCCCAGCTGCTGGATCTCCCGGGTGAGCGCGGCGGCGTTGGTGCAGCCCTCCATCCACCGGTGATGCAGATAGAGCCGGTAGTCGTCGATCACGCTCGGGCGGTGGATCACCGCGACGAGAAGCTGTTCGACGTCAGTGGCCCGGGCGAAGCGCAGAACGGTGCCGCGGCTGAGACGGAGTTCGCGGGCGATGGCTCGCAGGCTGTCGCCGCGTTCGATGCGTTCGTGGATCTGCTGGTGGCGTTCGCGGGTGCGGGCGACCAGCGGCCGAGGCCGTCCGTGCACGTCCAGTTCGCCCAGGGTGGCGGGGTGGACACCCGCTGGTGGGCGGGTGTCGCCCCGGTCGGCCCGGACGGTGAGGGGTTCACGCAGGTCGGCGCGGTGTCGTCCGACGACTCGCTCGACGGCTTCGGCGAGGTTGTGCAGCAAGTGCCAGGCATCGGCAACTTGCCGGGCCTGTGGTGCACCGGCCTGGGCGCCTTCGCGGAAGGAGCCGGCACGGTCGCGGCAGACAACCCTCACCTCGGGGTGTTCGCGCAGCCATGCGGCGAAGGTGTGCGCGGTGCGGTCCGCGAGGACATCGACAGGGCGGCGGGTGCTCATGTCGACGAGGATCGTCGCGTAGGTACGACCGCGGCGCACAGCGAACTCGTCGACACCCAGACATGGGACAGACTCCGGCCGCGGAACGGGCAGTGCGCGAAGGAGGCGAAGCAGGGTGTCCTTGCCGGTGGTGACGGCCAGGCGTCCGCACAGACTGGCGCCGGCACGTCCGCCCAGAAACAGGGCGATGTCGGTCAGCTGGGCGGTGAGGGCATTCGTGCGGCGCGCGTGTCGACGCGTCAAGTCCGGGATCTGCTCGGCGAAAGTTCGACGCCCGCAGCTATCGTTGCCGCACACGAGTCGACGTGCCCGCAGGTCCAGTCGTACCTGCCGACCAGCAACGGGACGGTCCGCCAGACACCGCTGGTAGTAGCAGTGCACTCGCGAGGATCTCCATCCGCATCCTGGGCAGGCGGCCGACCCCACCGTGGACCGCACGGCAAGACGGACCTCAGTGTCCCCAAGAACCACCTCGTCTACCTCGACTCCGACCCCCTGAAGAAGGAGGTCAGCGAGGCGAACCACATCCCCCACGCCAAGGTGATGCCCACCCGCCCTTGATCGTCACCCACCCCCAAATCAGCGACAGAGCCCAGAAGTTGGACCAGAACCACTACTGCTCGATAAAGCCACCTGCCCGAGGTGGTGGAGACCGTCTGGCTGCGGACCATCGTGCAGACCTGCGTGGTGCATCTGCTGCGGGACTCCTTCCGCTATGCCGCCCGCCAGGATTGGGACAAGATGGCCAAGCTTCTGAAGCCGGTCTATACGGCGCCGACCGAGGAGGCCGCTCTGGAGCGGTTCGCCGAGTTCGCCGACGCCTGGGGCCAGAAGTATCCGGCGATCGTGAAGCTGTGGGAGAACGCCTGGGAGGAGTTCACTCCCTTCCTGCGGTTCGACACCGAGATCCGCCGCATCGTCTGCACCACCAACGCGATCGAGTCGGTGAATGCCCGCATCCGCCGGGCGGTCAAGGCCCACGGACACTTCCCCAACGAGCAGGCCGCATTGAAGTGCTTCTACATGGCGATCATGTCCCTCAACCCCACGGGCAAGGGCCAGGCCCGCTCGACCATGCGCTGGGAGACCGCGCTGAACGCCTTCGACATCACCTTCGACGGCCGCCTGTCAGCAGCCCGCCAGTAACCCAACCACCCCAGTTGCACCGCTCGTTTGACAGACCCTTGCCGACGCCGCCCGCGCGATGCCACACACGCTGCGGACCATCGGCGGCGAGGACGAGACGATCGCAGCAGCGCCCGAGTGGATGCAATAATTGCCGTTATGATTGACCCATCCGCCATCAACCTCTATCAATTTCTATGCAGCTGGTACGGCGAACCGGATAAACCGGCAGGACCTCTCGCAAACCATCCCCAGTTGCCACCTCCACTCCTGAAATGGCACGCCCTCGCTGCCCAGTGGTCACGTCCGCTACTGACAGTGAAAAAGTTCCTCCCACTGGACAGAATCTCTCTTCATGGCGACATAGCGGTCTTCATGACCGATCCAGCTGACACAATTTGGGGTTTCGACCCGTCAGCCCCAATGGATGTCTACGAGGGTAAGCTCCATGGAGGATGGAGAAAAGTTCCTGAGGACTTCTCAGAGTTCCTTATCCATAACGCACTCGGCGAGGCCGCGTTCAATGCACCTCACACAACAGCTTGCGACTCGATGCCGAATCAAAGGATGAGTGACGTACTCGCCCCTCTGACACAAGTCGCATTCGGCGAATGGAACTGGCCAGCGTCTGGCCACCAGATCTTCATGAGCGAGACCGTCATCGCTCACGTCTGCCCAGCACTGAAAGACGGCGCGCCGCTGGACTCTCCCGCAGGATGTAGCGAGGTCCAAGTCGGCAGTATTGAACCAACAGGCATCTCATACTTGCATGAGATGCCTGGAACCGAGTGGTTTTAAATATCAACAGCCACACGATGCTGCCCCTAGCGCCCTGAACCAGACGCTAGGGGCAGCATTATTCCTAATTCTTCAGCCCGAAGGTTTCGGTGTGAATATCACCACCGCTGTCCCTGAATGTAACCCGCAGAGTTGCACCCTTGGGAAGCATCCGATCCAGGCGTTGCATACATGGACCGCAAATGTAGTCCTGATCGATGTAGAGATCGGCGTTGCTCCACCCCTTCTCTCTCATAATCGCTACCGCATGAGTTTCAGTATGCTCGCGATTAACTGAGCTCACGCCAGGGGGGTCCACGTAGTCGTCAGGGCGATTTCGGAGCCCAGAAGACACTGGGATGGCTCCATCGTGCCCCTCAACAAAGAGGGCACCGTTCGTTCCTCCAGGCTCCTTAAAGGTGCCCTTGGCGGCTGCGGCCGCGGCAAGTCCGTCCTCGCGCGTGACTACGACACCAGCACCGTCGACCCCTTTAGCGAGACGATTTTTCGCCGTACTGAAAAAGCCGAACAATATACTCGATGCCCAGGTCGCCCCTCCAGACGAGAAGGCACTTCCGGCAACGTCGCACGCCGACTCATCTTGATGAAAAGTACAGTTGTAATAGTCATCAAAGACGGTCAATCCCTTGTAGGCGCGAATTACCCGTTCCCGGAACTCCGCATCACATCCGTTACTAACAGTGACACCGCAGATGTCGATCGTCGACGGGTTCTTAGCAGGCAATTCACCGTCGAGAGCCTGCTGACATAGAGCCGTACAGCCCGACCAGTCGTCCCCGCTGGAGCCATCGTCGTCAATCGTGACCGTACCGTCGTCGTCGACAACTGGGCCCCTGTCTACGATGCCTCCGTTTCCGCCGGGTCCGCATTCGTTCCATCCGCCTTCGCAGTCGGCGAGCCTGGTGCCTGTGGGGTCAGAGTACGTAATGGGGTTGTTCGCGGCGTAGCTGTACCCGTTGAGGGTTTGGGGCTTGCCGGCTTCCAGAAGGGGGTCGACCGAGATGAATTGGCCGATGGTGGGGTCGTATTCGCGGGCGTCGATGTGGGTGAGGCCGGTGGTCGCGTCCCGGGTTTTGCCGAGGAATCCCTTGTCGTCGGGCCAGGGGCCGTACTGGGCTTTGCCGCGGTCCGCGCCGAAGGGGGTGGTGTAGCGCTTTGTGAAGGTGAGGGTGCTGTCTCGGTTGATGGCCAGGTGGGAGGTGCCGTGGTGGTCGCTGACGAGGTAGGTGACCTTGGTGGTGCCGGTCTGGTTGGAGCGCATGGCGGCGGTGATGCCGCCTGCGGCGTAGTAGCGCTGGGCCCAGGTGGTGCCGTCGGTGCGGAGGTGGAGTTCGGTGGCGCCGGCGTAGAGGATGCGTTCGCCGTTTTCGGTGGTGCGGATGAGGAGGGTGCCGTCGGCGGCGTAGAGGTAGTCGGTGGACTGGTCGTCCTGGGTGAGGCGAGCGAGTCTGCCTTCTTCCGACCAGGTCAGGTTCTGGGTGGTGTCAGTTGCGGTGCCGGGGCGCTGGGTGGTGTTGCCGGTGGTGTCGTAGGTGTAGGTGCGTTCGGGGGTGGTGCAGTCGGTGCCGGTGGTGGTGCCGGTGAGGGTGTGGGGCTGGTTGGTGTTGGTGTAGCAGTAGGTGGTTTTGGTGGTGTCACTGTTGGTGTGCTGGGTTTCGGTGGTGCGCTGGCCTGCGGTGTTGTAGGTGTAGCTGGTCCAGTAGGGGGCCGGTCCAGACAGTGCGGTGGCGGTGGGGGTGTCGGTGCACTTCTGGGAGGTGGGGGTCCAGGCTTCGGTCAGGCGCTGGTGGGCGTCGTAGGTGAAGCACTGGGTGTCGGCGCTGGTGGTGCCGCCGAGGGTGGTGGCGTCGCTGATCTGGGTGAGGT
>NZ_JAPSIW010000635.1 GCF_031178505.1 Streptomyces sp.
ACACCCGCTCCGAGGAGTACGCGAGCCAGGCCCGGCACAGCTCGCGCACCCGGCGGGCGCCCGGCGGCACGTCGGCGAGGGGCTTCACCACGCGCTCGGCGAAGACCGCGGCGGCGGCCCTGACCGTCGCGAGCTGCAGCTCCTCCTTGGAGCCGAAGAGCGCGAACACCCCGCTCTTGCTCAGCTTCAGCTCGGTCGCGATCCGTCCCAGGGAGAGGCCTTCGAGCCCCTCGACCGAGGCGATGTCCATGGTGCGGCCGAGCACCAGGCGCCGCGTCTGATTGCCGCGCTCGACGCGCCCGTCCGTCCTGGTGCCGCTCATGGCCCCCATCGTACTGAACGCACGACCGTGCGGACATCTTCCGGACGCGCCGTGATCGGCCGCCGCGCCCACGTCATTGATCGAACGTTGATGGCGCGTTTACGCGGGTCCGGCACGGTGAAAGGCATGCAGATGACCGACACCGATGTGCTGACGGACCCCGCCCTCTCCTGGCGCGAGAACGCCCTGTGCGCCCAGGCCGGACCGGAGTTCTTCTTCCCCGCCCCGGGTTCGTCGACCCGTGAGGCGAAGCAGCTCTGCGGGGCGTGCGAGGGGCGCCTCGCGTGTCTGGAGTACGCCCTCGCCCACGACGAGCGGTTCGGGGTGTGGGGCGGACTCTCGGAGAAGGAGCGCGTACGGCTCAAGCGGCAGCAGCGCCGCTGACCCGCCGCGCGCTCGCGCGGCGGCGCCGGACCCGGCCGGCGCCGTGGGCCGTGCGGGCCGTGCTCAGCCGGCGGCGCGGGCGGCCAGGCGGGCCTTGCGGGCGGCGAGCCGCTCGTCGAACTTGCTCGCCTCGCTGTCCAGGCCGTTCATGTACAGGCCCAGCTCCTCCTGGGCGCGCAGGCCGTCCGGGCCGAGCCCCTCGATCTGGAGCACCTTGAGGAAGCGCAGGACGGGCTGGAGCACGTCGTCGTGGTGGATGCGCAGGTTGTAGATCTCGCCGATCGCCATCTGGGCCGCGGCGCGCTCGAAGCCCGGCATGCCGTGCCCCGGCATGCGGAAGTTGACCACGACGTCCCGCACGGCCTGCATCGTCAGGTCCGGGGCGATCTCGAAGGCCGCGCCCAGCAGGTTGCGGTAGAAGATCATGTGCAGGTTCTCGTCGAGGGCGATGCGGGCCAGCATCCGGTCGCAGACCGGGTCGCCGGACTGGTGTCCGGTGTTGCGGTGCGAGATGCGGGTCGCGAGCTCCTGGAAGGCGACGTACGCCACCGAGTGCAGCATCGAGTGCCGGTTGTCGGACTCGAAGCCCTCGCTCATGTGCGCCATCCGGAACTGCTCCAGCTTGTCCGGGTCCACGGCGCGCGAGGCGAGCAGGTAGTCGCGCATCACGATGCCGTGCCGGCCCTCCTCCGCGGTCCAGCGGTGCACCCAGGTGCCCCAGGCGCCGTCACGGCCGAAGAGGGTCGCGATCTCGTGGTGGTAGCTGGGCAGGTTGTCCTCGGTCAGCAGGTTGACGACGAGGGCGATCCGGCCGATGTCGGTGACCTTGGACTGCGCGGGCTCCCAGGCCTCGCCGTCCTCGAAGAATCCGGGGAAGTTCCGGGCGTCGGACCACGGCACGTACTCGTGCGGCATCCAGTCCTTCGTGACCTGCAGGTGCCGGTTGAGCTCCTTCTCCACCACCTCCTCCAAGGCGTAGAGCAGCCGCGCGTCGGTCCACTCTGTCGAACTGCCGAGATGGGGAGAGGTGAGCGTCAAGGGAACTCCTGGGGACGGAGGGGGAGGGCATACAGAACTACCTACGGATTCGTAGGTTACGAAACCGTAGGTTAAGGCCCCGTAAGGCCCCGGCCAAGCCCGGCCCTGTGATGTCCGGTTACGTTCCGTTATGGTCGCTGCTGAAGCGGGTCACCGGAGACGCAGGTCACGTCGCCGGACCTCCCTCCATCCCTCCGGAACCCACTACTCACCGCAGGCAACCGAGCTCGGCGCCCCCGTCGCCTCCAGGGCCGCCGCGCCGGCCGGGCCCATGCCCTCCGGCCCGGATACCCCCTCGATCACTCCCCGCTCCTCCCCGGCGGCGTCTCCCGCGCCGAGCCGTCCCGCCGCCGGCGGGTCCCACCCCGGCGGCACCGGCCGGACCGCCAACGACGGAAGCCCCGTCACGACGGGACCGGCACCGCCACCGGTACGGGGCCCTGCGGGAACGCCCCCGGCTCAGGGGCGGGCCGTCATGCCCGGGGCGCCCACGGCCTCCGCCGTCGTCGGCCGCAGCTCGCCGTCGAGCAGCAGCCAGCGCGTGATCCCCAGCGACTCCAGGAACGCCAGGTCGTGACTGGCCACGATCAGCGCCCCCTCGTACGCGTCGAGAGCCGCCGTCAGCTTCCGTACCGACGCCAGGTCCAGGTTGTTCGTCGGCTCGTCCAGCATCAGCAGCTGAGGAGCCGGTTCCGCCAGGAGCAGTGCCGCGAGCGTCGCCCGGAACCGCTCCCCGCCCGACAGGGTGCCCACCGCCCGGTCCGCCCGGCCGCCCCGGAACAGGAACCGCGCGAGCCGCGCCCTGATCGCGTGGGGCGTCGCCGCCGGCGCGAACCGCGCCACGTTCTCCACGACGCTCAGGCCGTCGTCCAGCACGTCGAGCCGCTGCGGCAGGAACCGGAGCGGCACCCGCGCCTCGGCCTCACCCGACACCGGCGTCAACTCGCCCGCGATCGTCCGCAACAGGGTCGTCTTGCCCGCGCCGTTCCGGCCGGTCAGCGCGATGCGCTCCGGCCCCCGCAGCTCGAAGGCGCCGGCGACCCGGGCCCCGTACCGCAGCTCCAGGTCGCGCAGCAGCAGCACCTCCCGTCCCGCCGGCACCGAGGTGTACGGCAGTTCGACCCGGATCTCGTCGTCGTCCCGTACCGCCTCCACGGCCGTGTCCAAGCGCTCCCGAGCCTCCGCCAGCCGGTCCGCGTGCAGCGTCCGGTGCTTGCCGGCCGAGACCTGGGCGGCGTCGCGCCGGGTGTTCGCCACGATCTTCGGCACGACCCTGTTCTCGAAACTCTTCTGCGCGTACCGCCTGCGCCGCGCCAACTTCATGTGAGCGTCGGCCAGTTCGCGTTTCTGCCGCTGGAGGTCCGCCTCGGCCACGCGGACCATCCGCTCCGCCGCCTCCTGCTCGGCCGCGAGCGCCTCCTGGTACGCCGACCAGGGGCCGCCGTACCAGGTCACCGCGCCGTCCCTGAGATCGGCGATCCGGTCGACCCGCTCCAGGAGTTCGCGGTCGTGACTGACCACGACGAGGACACCGGACCAGCTCTCCACCGCCTCGTACAGGCGTGAACGGGCGTACAGGTCAAGGTTGTTGGTGGGTTCGTCGAGCAGCAGCACGTCGGGGCGGGCGAGCAGCAGGGCGGCCAGACGCAGCAGCACCGACTCGCCGCCCGAGACCTCCCCGACGGTCCGGTCCAGGCCGACGTGGCCGAGTCCGAGCTGGTCGAGCGTGGCCAGGGCCCGCTCCTCGACGTCCCAGTCGTCGCCGAGCGCCGCGAAGTGCTCCTCCGCCGGATCACCGGCCTCGATGGCGTGCAGGGCGGTCCGCTTGCCGGCGATGCCGAGGATCCCGTCGACCCGGCGCGTGGTGTCCAGGACCAGGTTCTGCGGCAGATGACCGAGCTCACCGGTCACGCGCACCGCCCCGGAGGAGGGCGTGAGCTCCCCGGCCAGCAGCTTCAGCAGGGTCGACTTGCCCGAGCCGTTGAGTCCGACGAGCCCGGTGCGGCCGGGGCCGACCGTGAGCCGCAGGTCGTCGAAGACCCGCGTCCCGTCCGGCCAGGAGAAGGAGAGGGACGTGCAGGTGAGAAAAGTGGGGTGATGTGCCATGGAGGCCTCCCGGTCACGCGAGCGTGGGCTGGATGCGACGCGTGAGACACCGGGGCGCGGGCGGCGGAAGGATCCGGGCTCGTACGCCGAGGTCGAGAACGGCACACACGGCACGAAGGGCACGCGCGGCACGGTGTCTCGCAACCTCAGACGGACAAGGGACCGTTCTCCTCCCGGCAGACATCAGGTACGGGAACGACCGTAGGGCCCCGCCGGTGGGGCGGCAATCGAATTACGGCCGGACGGCGCGGAGGCCGGTCCTGCGGGACGGCTCGGGGAATCTCCGGG
>NZ_JAPSIW010000636.1 GCF_031178505.1 Streptomyces sp.
AGGCCGTCCGCCTCGACACGGTCGTCGTCTCCTCGCAGCACGCCTCCGACATCGACCTCGAGTCGCTGCTCGCGCCCGACATCCGCGAGTTCGTCGTCGAACACGTCCTGGGGCAGCTCGTCGAGGACGGCATCAAGCTCGACACCGACGGCTACCGCCTCCTGGTGAACCCGACCGGCCGCTTCGAGATCGGCGGCCCGATGGGCGACGCCGGCCTCACCGGCCGCAAGATCATCATCGACACGTACGGCGGCATGGCCCGCCACGGCGGCGGCGCCTTCTCCGGCAAGGACCCGTCCAAGGTCGACCGCTCGGCCGCCTACGCCATGCGCTGGGTCGCGAAGAACGTCGTCGCCGCGGGCCTCGCCTCGCGCTGCGAGGTCCAGGTCGCCTACGCCATCGGCAAGGCGGAGCCCGTCGGCCTCTTCGTCGAGACCTTCGGCACCCACACCGTCGAGACCGAGAAGATCGAGAACGCCATCGCCGAGGTCTTCGACCTCCGCCCGGCCGCGATCATCCGCGACCTCGACCTGCTCCGCCCGATCTACTCCCAGACCGCCGCCTACGGCCACTTCGGCCGTGAGCTGCCCGACTTCACCTGGGAGCGCACCGACCGCGTGGACGCCCTCAAGCAGGCCGCCGGCCTGTAAGCGGCCGCCGCACGCCCCGGAAGCCCGGCGCCCCCGAGGGGTGCCGGGCTTCGGCGTGCCCGGCTGTCGGACCCGTCTGGTAGGTATGGGGCTGTGAGCAGCGAGAACGAGAAGTCCGACGGGCCCGAGCAGCTCGCGCTCATTCGGGAGACCGTCCGGAAGGCGAAGGTGCCGCGCGCCAAGCCGCGGACCTGGCGCGGCGCCGCCCTGGCCAAGGAGCTGCCCGTCGCCCGGGTCGTGGTCAACAAGGGCGTGCTCCACCTCGACCAGTTCTTCGACTACGCCGTCCCCGAGGAGCTCGACGCCGTCGCCCAGCCAGGGGTCCGGGTCCGGGTCCGCTTCGGCGCCGGGGCGCACCAGGTCAAGAACGGCCGGCGCGAAGGCGGGCGGCTGATCGACGGCTTCCTCGTGGAACGCAGGGCCTCCTCCGACTACGCGGGGCCGCTGGCCGCCCTCGCCGACGTCGTCTCGCCCGAGCCGGTCCTCGGCCCCGAGCTCCTCGGCCTCACGCGGGCCGTCGCCGACCGGTACGCGGGCAGCCTCGCCGACGTCCTCCAGCTCGCCGTCCCCCCGCGCAGCGCCAAGGCCGAGGCGAGCCCCTCACCCGCGCCGCTGCCCCCGCCGCCCGCCCCCGAGCCGGGCACCTGGACACGGTACGAACGCGGGCCCGCCTTCCTGGAGTCCCTCGCGCGCGGCGGAGCGCCCCGCGCCGTCTGGAACGCCCTGCCGGGCCCCCACTGGGCCGAGGAGATCGCCCGCGCCGTCGCCGCCACGCTCGCCTCCGGCCGCGGCGCCCTCGTCGTCGTCCCCGACGGCCGCGCCGCCGGACGGGTCGACGCCGCCCTCACGGCCGTCCTCGGAGAGGGCCGCCACGCCCTGCTCACCGCCGAGGCCGGACCCGAGAAGCGGTACGCGCGCTGGCTCGCCGTACGGCGCGGCTCCGTCCGGGCCGTCGTGGGCACCCGCGCCGCGATGTTCGCCCCCGTACGGGACCTCGGTCTCGCCGTCATCTGGGACGACGGCGACGGCAGCCACAGCGAACCGCACGCCCCCCAGCCCCACGCCCGCGAGGTGCTGCTGCTGCGCGCCGCCCACGACCGCTGCGCCTTCCTCCTCGGCTCCACCAGCTGCACCGTGGAGGCCGCCCAGCTGGTCGAGTCCGGCTGGGCGAAGCCGCTCTCCGCCCCCCGCGAGCAGATCCGGCGGGCCGCCCCGCTGATCCGCACCGTCGGCGACGGCGAACTCGCCCGCGACGAGGCGGCCCGCGCCGCCCGCCTGCCCTCGCTCGCCTGGCAGGCCGTACGGGACGGCCTCAGGAGCGGCCCGGTGCTCGTCCAGGTCCCGCGCCGCGGCTACGTCCCCCGGCTCGCCTGCGAGCGCTGCCGCGCACCGGCCCGCTGCCGGCACTGCGCCGGGCCGCTCGAAGCGCCCGAGCAGCAGGAGCTGCGCTGTGGCTGGTGCGGACGCGGCGCCCCCGACTGGTCCTGCGTGGCCTGCGGCTCCACCAGGCTGCGGGCGAGCGTCGTCGGGGCGCGGCGGACGGCGGAGGAACTGGGCCGCGCCTTCCCGGCCGTGCCCGTACGGACCTCCGGGCGCGACCACGTCCTGGACCGGGTGCCCGGCCGCCCCGCGCTCGTCGTCTCCACCCCCGGCGCCGAACCCGTGGCCGAGGGCGGCTACGCCGCCGCCCTCCTCCTCGACGGCTGGGCCATGCTCGGACGCCCCGACCTGAGAGCGGGGGAGGAGGCGCTGAGGCGCTGGATCGACGCGGCCTCCCTCGTGCGGGGCCAGCCCGACGGCGGCACGGTCGTCGTGGTCGCCGAACCCACCCTGCGGCCCGTGCAGGCCCTCGTCCGCTGGGACCCGGTCGGCCATGCCCAGCGCGAGCTGGCCGAACGCGCCGAGCTCGGCTTCCCGCCGGTCTCCCGCATGGCGGCGGTCGCCGGTCCGCCCGAGGCGGTCACGAGCTTCCTGACCGCCGCCGACCTCCCCCCGGACGCCGAGGTGCTCGGCCCGGTCCCGCTGCCGGTCGTCCGCCCCGGCGGCGCCCGGCGGCCCGGCGACCCGCCGCCCGGCGAGCAGTGGGACCGGGCCCTGGTGCGGGTGCCGCCGGGCAGCGGGGCGGCCCTCGCCGCCGCCCTCAAGCAGGCCCGCGCCGCCCGCTCGGCACGCGGCGCGGGCGACCCCGTGCGGATCCGTGTCGACCCCGTGGACATCGGCTGATCCGCGGCCTCACGCGGCCGTGCCCGGAGGCGCGACGGCCGCCCGTCCCCGCCGGGGGAGGGCGGCCGGCTCGGTGCCGCGCGGGATCAGGCGCCCCGCGGGCCGGGCAGCACCGGCGGCCGGGGCTCCTCACGGAGCGCGGAGCTCCCCGAGGTCGGCTGCGGCGGCATGGACCGCGCCGCCGGCACGGTGGGCAGCGCGCGGGCCCCGTTCGGCTCCGCCGTACGCTCCGGGTCCGCGCCGCCGCCCTGCTGCGGGGCGCGGCGGGCGCCGTAGCGGCGGTGGACGGCCTGCTTGGTGACGCCCAGCGCGGACCCCACCGCGTCCCAGGAGAACCCGAGCGAGCGGTCGAAGTCGACCGCCGCGGTCACCAGGGTCTCCACGCTGTCGCGCAGCTCCTGGGCGAGGCGTACGGTCGGGGCGGGCGCCCGGCCGTAGACGACGAAGCCCGTGGACGGGCCGGAGCGGCGAGGGCGGTAGACGTTGCCCAGCTGAGCCGTGAGCGTGCGCAGTGCGTCCACCTGCCGCCGGACCCGCTCGATGTCCCGCACCAGCAGGTGCAGACTCGCCCGGGCCTGGGCGTCGTGGGTTGCGTGGTCGGCCATGGATAAGCCTCTCGAACCGGCGATGAAAGGGGCGGGCCACCCGGGGAACGGCGACCCGATTCGGTCAATCTCTCTTGACCAACGCGCCACGGGGAGTTGGGTCACGGTGCGGGGGCGTACACGCATATGCGCGGGGCGCCCGGCCTCCCGTACGCCCCCTCGCGCCGCCGCCCCTAAACTGGTGCGTCGCCCGCAACACCCCCGGACAGACAGGCAGTCGCCATCCATGAAGCTCGTCTTCGCAGGCACCCCCGAGGTCGCCGTCCCCGCCCTGGACGCCCTGCTCGCCTCCGGCCGGCACGAGGTGGCCGCGGTCGTCACCCGCCCGGACGCCCCGGCGGGACGCGGCCGGCGGCTGGTCGCCAGCCCGGTCGCCCAGCGCGCGGAGGAGGAGGGCATCGAGGTCCTCAAGCCGGCGAAGCCGCGCGACGAGGACTTCCTCGCCCGGCTGCGGGAGATCGCCCCCGACTGCTGCCCGGTCGTCGCCTACGGCGCGCTGCTGCCCAGGACCGCCCTGGACATCCCCGCGCACGGCTGGGTCAACCTGCACTTCTCGCTGCTGCCCGCCTGGCGCGGGGCGGCGCCCGTGCAGCACTCGCTCATGGCCGGGGACGAGGTGACCGGGGCGTCCACCTTCCAGATCGAGGAGGGGCTCGAC
>NZ_JAPSIW010000637.1 GCF_031178505.1 Streptomyces sp.
CGGCCGGCGCGGCCGCCAGCACCGGGTGGAACGTGCCCCGGGCCACGGCCCTCTCCAGATCGTCGATCAGCGTGTCGACGTCGATCTCCTCGCCGCCGAGATAGCGGTCCATGAGGGTCTCGTCCTCGCTCTCCGCGATGATTCCCTCGATGAGCCGCCCCCGCGCCTCGGCGATGAGCTCCCGCTGCGCTGCGTCCGGGGCCGCCTCGCGGCGCGTGCCCGTGGAGTAGTCGAGGATCCGCTCCGTGAGCAGGCCGACGAGGCCGGTCACCGGCGCGTGACCGTCGGCCCCCTCCGTACCGCGCACCGGCAGATACAGAGGCAGCACCGCGTCGGGGTCGTCGTGCCCGAAGAGATCCGCGCAGACGGCGGTGAGCTCGGTGAAGTCCGTACGGGCCGTGTCCAGGTGCGTGACGACGACGGCCCGGGGCATGCCGACGGCAGCGCACTCCTCCCACAGCATCCGGGTGGAGGCGGCGATCGCGTCGGCCTCCTGGGCGGCCGAGACGACGAAGAGGGCAGCGTCCGCCGCGCGCAGACCGGCCCGCAGCTCCCCGACGAAGTCGGCGTACCCCGGGGTGTCCAGCAGATTGACCTTGAACCCGTCCCAGGCGACGGGCACCAGCGAGAGCTGCACGGAACGCTGCTGCCGGTGCTCGATCTCGTCGTGGTCGGAGACCGTCGCCCCGTCCTCGACCCGGCCCGCCCGGCCGACCGCCCCGGCCGCCTGCGCCAGCGCCTCGACCAGGGTCGTCTTGCCCGATCCGCTGTGGCCGACCAGCACCACGTTCCGTACCGCGGCGGGCCGGTCGGCCGTCGGAGCCCCTCCGGCGGCTCCGGTGGGGGTGTTCGCCTTGTCGCCCATGGTGTTCCTCCCGACTGCGTGCGACGCACGGTGGGGTGGGGCGCGGGCGCAGGGGGAGTGGCGTCACGCGGAGCGGCTCCGGCGGTGCCCGCGGTGGTCCTTCGAGCTTGGCACCGACACCGGGAGGCGTCCATACGTCCCGGCGCGCACGCCCCGGGACCGGCCTCCACGCGCGTGCTCCCGGGGCACGCCGACGCGGCGGGACGGGTGCGCTCCGGTGCGGCGCCGACCGCGTGGCTACGATGGGTGAGCCGGTGGTCATTGGGGCCGCGCGGCCCACCGAACCTCGGGAAGGCCATGCTGAACAAGTACGCGCGTGCGTTTTTTACGCGTGTCCTCACACCGTTCGCCGCGTTTCTGCTCCGCCGGGGCGTCAGCCCGGACGCCGTCACGCTCATCGGCACCGCGGGAGTGATGGCCGGTGCGCTGGTCTTCTTCCCCAGGGGCGAATTCTTCTGGGGCACGATCGTCATCACCCTCTTCGTCTTCTCCGACCTGGTCGACGGCAACATGGCCCGGCAGGCGGGGATCTCCAGCCGCTGGGGCGCCTTCCTCGACTCGACGCTCGACCGCGTCGCGGACGGGGCGATCTTCGGCGGCTTCGCGCTCTGGTACGCGGGCCGCGGTGACGACAACGTGCTGTGCGCCGTGTCGATCTTCTGCCTGGCCAGTGGTCAGGTCGTCTCGTACACCAAGGCGCGCGGTGAGTCCATCGGCCTCCCGGTCGCCGTCAACGGCCTGGTCGAGCGCGCCGAGCGGCTCGTGATCTCACTGGTCGCCGCCGGTCTCGCCGGGCTGCACGCCTTCGGCGTGCCGGGCGTCGACGTGCTGCTCCCGATCGCGCTGTGGATCGTGGCCGTCGGCAGCGCGGTGACCCTCGGGCAGCGGGTCGTGACGGTACGGCGCGAATCGGCCGAGGCGGACGCCGCGGCCCCGGGGGGTGGGGCGGCGTCATGAGCGCGCTGAAGGACCGGCTGACCGACGGCCTGTACGGGCTGGGCTGGTCCACCGTGAAGAAGCTGCCCGAACCGGTCGCCGCGGGCCTCGGCCGGCGGATCGCCGACACCGCCTGGAAGCGGCGTGGTGCGAGCGTGCTCCGCCTGGAGGCCAACCTCGCGCGCGTGGTGCCGGACGCCACTCCCGAGCGCCTCGCCGCGCTGTCGAAGGCCGGCATGCGCTCGTACATGCGCTACTGGATGGAGTCCTTCCGGCTGCCGACCTGGAGCACCGAGCGCGTCGCGAGCAGCGTCTCCATCAAGGACATCCACGTCATGACGGAGACACTCGCCTCCGGGCGCGGTGTCGTCCTCGCCCTGCCGCACCTGGCCAACTGGGACCTCGCCGGCGTGTGGGCCACCCGCGCGCTCGGCGTGCCCTTCACCACCGTCGCCGAGCGGCTGCGGCCCGAGTCGCTCTACGACCGCTTCGTGGCCTACCGCGAGTCCCTCGGCATGGAGGTCGTACCGCACACCGGCGGCGCCGCCTTCGGCACCCTCGCCCGGCGGCTGCGGGCCGGCGGTCTGGTCTGCCTGGTGGCCGACCGTGACCTCTCGTCCTCCGGCAGCGAGGTGACCTTCTTCGGAGAGCGCGCCCGTATGCCCGGCGGCCCCGCCATGCTCGCCCAGCAGACCGGCGCGCTGCTCCTGCCGGCGACGCTCTGGTACGACGACACCCCGGTCATGAAGGGGCGCATCCACGCGCCCATCGAGGTCCCCGAGACAGGCACCCGGGCCGAGAAGACGTCCGTGATGACACAGGCGCTGGCCGACGCCTTCGCCGAAGGCATCGCGGATCACCCGGAGGACTGGCACATGCTGCAACGACTGTGGCTCGCGGACCTGGACGAGCGCGGGAAGGGCCGCAGACCGTGAAGATCGGCATCGTCTGCCCGTACTCCTGGGACGTCCCCGGCGGCGTCCAGTTCCACATCCGCGACCTCGCCGAGCACCTCATCCGGCTCGGCCACGAGGTCTCCGTCCTCGCCCCCGCCGACGACGACACCCCGCTGCCGCCGTACGTCGTCTCCGCCGGCCGGGCCGTCCCCGTGCCGTACAACGGCTCCGTGGCCCGGCTCAACTTCGGCTTCCTCTCGGCGGCGCGGGTACGGCGCTGGCTCCACGACGGCACCTTCGACGTCGTCCACATCCACGAGCCGACCTCGCCCTCGCTCGGCCTGCTCACCTGCTGGGCGGCGCAGGGGCCGATCGTCGCCACCTTCCACACGTCCAACCCGCGTTCGCGGGCGATGATCGCCGCCTACCCGATCCTCCAGCCCGCCCTGGAGAAGATCAGCGCCCGGATCGCCGTCAGCGAGTACGCCCGCCGGACGCTCGTCGAGCACCTCGGCGGCGACGCGGTCCTCATCCCGAACGGCGTCGACGTGGACTTCTTCGCCCGCGCCGAGCCGAAGAAGGAGTGGCAGGGCGGCACGCTCGGATTCATCGGCCGCATCGACGAACCCCGCAAGGGCCTGCCGGTCCTCATGCGGGCCCTGCCGCGCATCCTCGCCGCGTGCCCGGAGACCCGGCTGCTGGTGGCCGGACGCGGTGACGAGGAGGAGGCCGTCGCCTCGCTGCCCGCCGCGATGCGCTCCCGGGTGGAGTTCCTCGGCATGGTCAGCGACGAGGACAAGGCGCGGCTGCTGCGCAGCGTGGACGTGTACGTGGCGCCCAACACCGGCGGCGAGAGCTTCGGCATCATCCTCGTCGAGGCGATGTCGGCCGGGGCGCCGGTGCTCGCCTCCGACCTGGACGCCTTCGCACAGGTCCTCGACCAGGGGGCGGCGGGTGAACTGTTCGCCAACGAGGACGCGGACGCCCTCGCCGACGCGGCCGTCCGCCTCCTGGGCGACGAGGCCCGCCGGACCGAGCTGAGCCGGCGAGGCTCCTCCCACGTGCGCCGCTTCGACTGGGCCACGGTGGGCGCGGACATCCTCGCCGTCTACGAGACGGTGACGGACGGCGCCGCGGCGGTGGACACCGACGAACGCGCGGGCGGACTGCGGGCGCGGCTGGGCCTGTGACGGGACCGGCGGACCCGGTACGACACCGGCCCCCCGGGCCGCCCGCCCGCCCCCGGCCCGTAACGGACCCCCGGCCGGACCTCAGCGCCCCCGGATGCTCCGTCGCCCCGCGGGGCAGGCTTGCCCCATGCCTTCGATCACCCGGCTCGACCTCGGTCACTTCACCCGGCCCGCCGACGAATGGGGAGGCCCCCACGCGCGCGTGGAGCCCTCCCTCGCCTATCTCGTCCGCCACCCGGGCGGCAGC
>NZ_JAPSIW010000638.1 GCF_031178505.1 Streptomyces sp.
GGGCTGCGCCTGGTGGACGACGCGACCAGCTTCGGTGGGGTCCGCTCGACGGCGGAGCGGCGCGGGCGCTGGGGCGGGGACGCGGTCCCGGAGGGCTTCATCCGCTTCTCCGTGGGCGCCGAGGACCCCGAGGACCTGATCGCCGATGTGCTCCGGGCCCTCGACGGCGCGGGGCCCGTGGGCTGACCGGAGGCCCGTGGAACCGGCGGGCAGCCGCGCGCGTGCGGAACGGCGGCGCTCCGAACCTCCCCCCTCGTGGCTCGGGACGCCGCCGGTTCCACGCGCGGAGACCGCCTGAACAAGGCTAGTTGACTGTGCGTCAGTGTCCAATCACGGTAGCGACAGCAGCCTATCGACTTATTTATAGTTGGACGGTCCTGAGGCGCCGTCAGCCGGCCGCCTGAGTCGAACGGCCGCACGGCCGGGAGGGGGCGGGCATGGATCTGGCCCTGCTGCGCACCTTCGTCACGGTGCACCGGGCCGGTTCCTTCACGCGCGCCGCCGCTCTCCTCGGGCTCTCCCAGCCCGCCGTCACCAGCCAGATCCGCACCCTGGAGCGCCAGCTGGGGCGTCCGCTCTTCCTCCGGCAGGCCCGTGGAGTCACCCCCACCACCCTCGGGGACGAGCTGGCCCACCGCGCCGCCCCGCACCTGGACGCCCTGGTCGAGATCGCCGAGACCGGGCTGGGCGAGGAGGGCGGACTGCGCACCCTGCACGTCGCCGGCCCGCCGGAGCTCACCGCACTGCGGGTGCTGCCCGCGCTGACCCCGCTGGTCGCCCAGGGCCTCGCCGTCCGCGCCTCCTTCCTTGAGGACACCGAGGACATCCTCGACGGCCTCGCCGCCGGTCACCACGACCTGGCCGTCGCCACCGCCCGCCCGCGCGGGGGACTGCTCACCGCCACCCCGCTCTGCGACGAGGAGCACGTCCTGGTCGCCGCCCCGCGCTGGGCGGCCCGGCTCTCCCCCGACGTTCTGCTCCGCAGGGGCGCCGTGGTCCTGGAGCAGCTCCCGGTGGTGGAGGTCCACGAGTCGCTGCCGTTCGTCTCCCGCTACTGGGCCGCCGTCTTCGAGTCCAAGCCGACCGCGGCCGCGACCGTGATCGCCCCCGACCTGCGGGCCGTACGGGATTCGGCCGCCGCGGGCGCCGGCCTCGCGGTGCTGCCGCGCTACCTGTGCGAGGAGGCGGTGGCGGCCGGGCGGCTCGTGGCGCTCCTCGAACCGCCGGTGCCTCCCCTGCGCACGTACTTCCTGGTCGCCAGGACCGGCACGCTCTCCCTCGCGCATCTGGCGGGGGCGCACGAGGAACTGCTGCGGGTCGCCGGATCCTGGTGACTCCCGGGGAGCCCGGCGCGTTTCAGGACACCCGGAACGGGCCATTTTCTTCCCATGACCGAACGGCCCGTGGTCAAGCGCACCGCACGCGCCATCCTGCTCGACGGGGACCATCTGATCCTCATCAAGCGCACGAAGCCGGGGATGGATCCGTACTGGCTCACCCCCGGCGGCGGCGTGGAGCCCTCCGACAGCACCGTCGTCGCGGCCCTGCACCGCGAGGTGTACGAGGAACTCGGCGCCAAGATCACCGATGTGGTCCCCTGCTTCGTCGACACCGTCGAGCACATCGAGGACGGCGGCGTCTCCGGAGTGAAGGTCCAGCACTTCTTCGTCTGTCGGCTGGAGTCCATGGATCCGGCCCTCCGGCACGGGCCGGAGGTCGACGAACCGGTCGGTGAGTACGAGATCGTCCGCGTCCCCTTCAGCCGGGTCGGGATCGCCGCCGTACACCTCGTCCCGCTGTCCCTGCGCCACTACCTGGACGGCAACATCGAGGGCGTCCGCGCCATGCACGCCCCCGACCTCAGCTGACCCGGCTGCGCCAGGGCAGGCTCCGTGGGGAAGTCGTGGCGGATCCGCTCCGCGGCCACCCCCGCACCGCGCAGCACGTCGACGCCCCGCCGCACCATTCCCAGCGGGCCGGAGAGGTAGGCGTCACGTTCCTGCCAGGGACCGGCGCTCCGCACGGCCTCGGGGAGCCGGCCCCGCTCCCCGGTGACGGGGTGGACCGAGAGCCGGGGGAAGGTCTTCTGGAGTCGTGCCAGCGCGTCCATCTCGTAGAGGTCGTGGCCGTGGCGGGCCCCGTAGAAGACGTCGACCGGGCGGCGGTTCCCGTGCTCGGCGATGTCCTCGACGAGCGCCTTGATCGGGGCGATGCCCGTTCCACCGCCGAGGCAGAGCAGTGCGCTGTCGGCGGCGTGGTCGACCGTCATCGCGCCGGTCGGCGGACCGAGCCTCAGGACGTCGCCGGGTCGGGCCCGGTGCACCAGCGCCTGGGAGACCCAGCCGGCCGGGACGGCCTTCACGTGGAGGGAGAGCAGCCCGTCCGGGCGGGGCGCGGAGGCGAAGGAGTACGGGCGCCAGGTCCGCGGCCACCACGGCGTCTCCAGTGTCGTGTACTGGCCCGCGAGGAAGGGGTACGGCCGGTCGGGACGGAGGGTGATCACGGCGACGTCCGGGGTCCGCAGGTCGTGGGAGACCACCTCCGCCTGCCACCAGGCCGGCGCCGTCCTCTCGTCCTCCGCCGCCGCGTCGATCATGATCCGGGAGATCGTCGCGTACGCGCGGGCCCAGGCCGCCTCGGTCTCCGCGTCCCAGCTCGCGGTGGCGTACCGGGCGAGCGCGCCGGTCAGCGCCTCGCCGACGGCCGGGTACTGGTCGGCCCGGGTGCCGTACTTGCGGTGCCCCTTGCCGAGGGCCGTCAGGTACGCGGTGAGGGCCGGCGCGTCGTCCAGGTGCCCGGCCGCCGCCAGGAGCGCCGCGAGGAGCCGGTCCCGCTGGGTGTCCATGGCCGGGGGGAACATGTCGCGCAGTTCGGGGCGGCGCAGGAACAGGAGCGCGTAGAAGTAAGAGGTCACCCGGTCGGCGATCGGCTCGATCTCCGCCAGGCTGCGGCGGACGAGCTCCGCGTCGCGGGTCGGCATGGAGGTGCCGTCCGCTTCGGCCGGCCCGGAGGTGGCCGCCGGCCGGAAGGAATCCGCGGGGAAGGGGGTGTCCACCGCCCCCGGAGGGACCGCCGTCGGGCCGCCCTCCACCCGGGGAGCCTTCGCTATTCGGGCCTCCACCTCCGTCGGGGTGGCCGGAGCATTCATCATGTGCCTCGCCTCGCGCAGCCGGATTCCTTGATCGCAGCCTGCGGGGCGCAGCCCCTCGTGCGGACGGAAAGCGCTGTTCTCGGCACATAGGGCCGGGTTTCCGGCTAGGCTCCGCCGTTTCGGATCAGCGCGTAGGCCTCCCGCAGGTCGCCGCCCGTGTAGGTGTGCCGGGACAGACCGGCCAGGTGGCGGTCGGCGTTCACGGCCACGGTGTGCGGGACGGCGGCGAAGAGAGCGGCGTCGGACATGGAGTCCCCGTAGGCCACGCAGTCCTCGAACCCGACTCCGTACCGGGCGCACAGGTCCCGCGCGATCCGGACCTTGGCGGCGGCGTCGAGGATGCCGGGGCGGTGGATCGGCGCGGTGAAGGGCACGGCGGGCCAGGCCGAGCCGTGGGTCGTGTGGACGCCCCAGTCGAGCAGGCGCTCGACGAAGAAATCCGGGGAGAGGGAGATGACGGCGGACCGCTCACCCCGTTCACGGATGTCCGACCAGACCTCACGGATACCGTCCAGCCAGGGCGCTCCCTCGAAGGCCGCGGTGACCTTCTCGGGGGTGAGTCCGGCCCAGAGCGCATGGGCCCGGACGGCGAACTCGTCGGGCGCGAGGCCTCCCAGGAATCCCTTCTCCAAGGCCGCGATCTCCTCGGAGAGGTTCAACTGCCGTGAGATCTCCACGGCGGCCGCGGAGCCTCGGATCAGGGTGCCGTCCAGATCGAACAGGTGCAGTTTCACGTGAAACATCGTCCGGGCGGCAGACGAAGGAAGCAATGAGCCCGTCCCGCGGCCTCCGGCACGGCCCGACACGAATCGTGTAAAGGGGTGGACGGAAGATCAACGCGTCGGACAGCCTGGACGCCATGCCGACTTCCGCCGCGCCGCTCGCCCAGCTCCCCATCCGCCGCCTCACTCCGCAGGACCTGCTCGCCTGCGCCGACCTGGCCGCGAACCGGGGCTGGCCGCGCGAGGAGCACAAGTGGGG